>JAGPDK010000154.1 GCA_018057605.1 Kofleriaceae bacterium
GTCGCGCGCGCTGCGCAAGGATGTTGCAACTGCGATGACGCACTATCAATGCGTGTTGGATGCAAACCCCGACGACCGACGAGCATTGGCCGCCCTGGAGAGTATTTATCGCGATGCTAATGATGTCACGCGCTTGGCCGAGACGTTGTTGCGCCAGGCTAGCCTGCCGGACGTCGGCGACGATGAACGCGTCGCTGCGTTTGCTGAGGCGGCCGATTTGTTGGCGGCGCAAGGTCGCCAAGATGATGCAATTTCGACGTGGGACCAACTGTTGGAGCTGGCGCCGCAGTACCAGCCGGCATTTGCGGGCTTGGAGAAATTGTATGGCGAACAAGAGCGTTGGCATGACGTTGTGGAGCTGTACGAGCGGCGCCTGGGTTTTGCTGCCAAGGTTGAAGATGCCGTGGCGTTGCGAGTCCAGATGGCCGAGGTGTGCGAAACCAAAATTCACGATCTTGCGGCGGCTGTCGACAACTATGGAGCGGCGCTGATCAACGATCCGCACTCGGTGCCGGCTGCTAGCGCTTTGCGTCGATTGCTCGATAACCCCGATGCCCGGCTTGATGCAGCTGAAACGTTGGAACCAATTTATGTGGCATCCCAACGTTGGGCTGAGTTGGTGCAGGTGTACGAAGCTCGGTTGCACGCCGCGAATGATCCTGAAAAGCGGATCCGGGCGTTGGGGCAGTTGGCGCGCCTGCAAGAAGAGCAACTCGAAGATTTCGATCAAGCAAGTTTTTGGTATGGCCGGCTGTTTCTGGAATCGCCTGATGACGAAAGCGTCCGAGATCAATTACATCGCCTTGCTAGCATCACCGGTAACTGGGCCCATGTTGTGGCCGCGTATGAAGAGTTCTTACGTGATACCCGCGAGGAGTCGGAATTGGTGCGCGATATCGCGGTTGCTTTGGGCGTGGTTCATGATCGTCGCAATCACGATGCTGGCATGGCTTTGCCGTTTTATCGGCGTGCCTTGTTGATTGCGCCGGCAGCCGATGTGCAACCGACGACGGCGCAACTGGTCGCTCGACTTGAAGAAATCTACAATGAACGCAAGGGCTACGCGGCGTTGGTCGAAGTATACGACTACGTGGTCGCGACCGGAGATTCCACCGAGCGTCGGGTGGCGCTTGCCAAGCGCGCGGTCGTTCAAGAAACCTTGTTGGCAAGTCCGGATCGCGCCATTGAAAGTTGGCGCGAGTTGATGGTCGACATCCCTGATGCGCCAGCGGCGACGGCGCTGCGAGTGGGTGCACCCGCCACGAGCGGGGACGTTGAGGCCGAGTGGCTGCGCGCTGCGACGGAACTTGAGCGACTCTATCGTTCGCGTGGGCAATTGCTCGAAGTGGTTGAGCTGTTGGAGTCGCGGTTGGTTCGGTCGGAATCCACCGCGGCATCATCTGAACTGCGCTTGGCGTTAGCCCAGTTGCAATTGGATCGGCAAGACACCACGGGCGCGATTGATCAATATGAACAAGTGTTGATTGAACGGGTTGGATGGGAACGTGCGGTGGCGCGGCTGGAGCAACTGGTGGTTGAGCCGGGGGCCCGTGAGCGGGTGATTGAGCTGCTTGAACCAATTTATCGGCGGGAAAATTGGTGGCAAAAGCTCGTGGTGATTCTCGATGCGAAACGGGAATATCTGTTTGAAGATGAACAGAAGGTTGCGACGTTGCATGAGATTGCCGCGCTGCACTATCAGCGCGGCGGCGACCACGCCTTGGCACGCAAGGCGTTGCTTGATGCTTGGCGCACGGATGTTGGGAATGCTGCCAGTGTTACCAAGCTGCTTGATGCGGCGCGTCTCGATAATGCGTGGGACGAGGTGCTCGCTGCGTTTCAAGCAGGAATTCCGACGTGCGAAGATTCGGTGTTGCGAGCTGAGCTGTGGCAGCAAGTAGCTCAGGTCCAAGAGCAAGAACTAGCGGATGTGGCTGGTGCCGTGGCATCGTGGCGCAAGGCCATCATTGAACAGCCGGAGGATGCGGTTGCATTGTCGGCGCTTGATCGCCTGTTGGCGTTACAGCAGAATTACAGCGAATTGGTGCCCGTCGTGCTGCGGCGGGCCGCGTTGGCGGATGATGTGGGCGTGCGCGCCGTGCTGCTCCACCGTGCTGGGGCGTATTGCGAAGAAAATTTGCGCCAGCCGGTCGAGGCAATTGCCGCGTTCCGCGCGGCGGCGGAAGTCGACCCTTCGGATGTTACGGCGCTAGATGCCTTGCAGCGGTTGTACATAATAACCGAGCAATGGCGCGAAGTAGCGGAGGTGATTGAACGAAAACTTGAGCAGGATCCAACCACCCCAGATCGCTTGGCGCTACACACCTTGGCGGCGCAGACCTACGAAAGCAAATTGGCTGATGTGCATCGTGGGATTGCCCATTGGCAAGCATTGCTAGAGGTGGATGCTCGCAACGCGCTGGCGCTACGCGAGCTTGATCGTTGCTACGCGGCGCAGCACATGTGGCCGGAGTTGATCGATGTACTAGACCAACGCGCGGTGTTGGCGTTGGCAAGCGCTGAACGTGCCGAATTGGCATATCGCGCGGCGCGCATTGTAGCCGAACAGCAACATGACCTCGATGCCGCCATCGCGCGGTATGGCGGGGTGCTGCAGGTGTTGCCAACTCACGAAGCTGCCAAGCAAGCATTGTTTGCGGCGCTCAGCGATGACGATTTTGCTGAGGTTGCAGCCGCGCTGTTGGAACGGTTATGTCGCAGCGAAAACGATGTGCCGGGGCTGATTAAGGTGCTGGAACGCCGGACGGAATTGGCTAGCCACGGCCACGACGGCGATCTTGGGGACCGTCGCCAATTGTGGTCGCAGTTGGCCGAAGCACATGAAGTACTGGCGAACGACGTCCTTGGTGGTTTTGCGGTTTGGTCACGGGCGTTGCAAGCCACACCCGAAGATCTTGAATTGTTGGGCCCGTTGCGGCGGTTGGCTGCGAGTCACAAGCTGTGGCCGCAGTTCGCTGCGTTGTTACAAAACCTGTTGACCCGTTCGCTCGATAGCGACGTGGAACATGCCTTCGCGATGGAATATGGCACCATCCAAGAAGACTATTTGCGTGATCTACCGTTAGCGGAGCAAGCGTATGAACGTGCCTCGCGAGTTGGGGATGCAGCGCCTGCGCTCGCAGGGTTGGAGCGCGTTTTGGCGCGGGCCGGGCGTGCCGAGCAGTTGGCGGTGGTTTTGGCGCGGCAAGCTGATGCCGCAAGTTCCGATTCGATTCGTGCGGAGTATCTGTATCGGCGAGGGGATTTGCTCGAAAGTGTGCTGCACCAAACCGGGTTGGCGGTCGCTGCATTTACCGAGACCTTGCTTGCCGAGCCCGGCCATCGTGGCGCACGCGAAGCGTTGCATCGCTTGTTGCAAGGGCCAATCGAGTATCGTAGTCAAATCGTCGAAGTGTTGATGCCGCTATGTGAAGCGGATGGTGATTTCGTTAAATTGAGCGAGGTCCTCGACGCCAAGCGGTCCGTGGCGGTTTCGGATGATGACCGACGCGATATTTTGCAGCAGTTAATTGAATTACGCGAACATCAACTGCAAGACAGTGGCGGCGCACTGGATGCCGCGATGAGCTTGCATCAGATTGCTTTGGGCGATGAGCATGCGCTGCGTGAAATTGAACGTTTGGCCGAACGCACGGGTAGCTGGCGGAGCGTTGCGGAAAGTTTGTCTGCCGACGGCCAGACGCTGCGGCAACAAGCAAACCCTGATCCAAACGATGTCGTGCGGTTGCACAGCATGCTTGGGTCGATCTACGCGGAACGGCTGGCGCAACCGGAGCGCGCGATTGAAGCCTACCTTTATGCGTTCGCCGCGGATTGTCATTCGTTAGCTGTTGTCGATGAGTTGATCGCGTTGTATCGCCGGCAAAATAGCGCGACGGGGCTCATCGGCATGCTGCAGGCGCGCGGTGGGCTGGTCGACGATCCGGCTGCAAAACGTGCGGCTTATTTTGAAGTTGCGGATCTCTGCGACGTAACCGGTGATAGTGATGGCGCGATTGCGGCGTGGCGTGCGGCGATTGCCCTCGACGAAACCGATCGCGATGCGTTGCATCGGTTGACGTCGTTGTATACGCGGGTCGGGCGTATCGATGATCTCAAAGCTACCCTGCAACAAGGTATTCGGGTTGCGGCCAACGGTGCCGAAGAAATACAGCTGCGGCAACGTTTGGCCGCGTTGTACACCGACAGCAATGACCATGCAGGGGCCTTGGCGCAGTGGCAGGCCATCGTGGATGTTGATCCACTGGATTTGACGGCAATGCGAACGCTCGAAGGGTTACATGCCGGACAGCGCGACTGGGATGCGGTGCGCGAGTTGAAATTGCGCCGGGCCGATGGGTCGGCCTTGCCGAGTGATCGGTTGGCTATTGTCGGCGAAATCGCGCAGCTCGATGAACAGCAACGGCAACGCCCGGATGATGCCATTGCAACGTGGTACGGGGCCTTAGAACTTGATCCGCGGCACGGGCCGGCGTTTGACGGCCTCGAACGATTGCTGCGCAGCAGCGAGCGTTGGCATGACGTCGTGGAACTGCTTGAGCGTCGGGCTGAAGTTTGTGCGGCTGACGGTGATGCGTCGGGCGAGATTCGGGCGTTGGCCACGATTGCCGATATCTGGGAGGGGCCACTGGATAGCCCCGACGCCGCAGCTGAAGTATTAGAAAAGATTCTGCGTCGAGATGCCGCGTCCGTAGCCGCGTTGACGCGTTTGTCGAAAGTGTACCAACGCAATCACGATGTCGAAAAATGTCAGCGGACGTTGGAACAAGCGTTGGCGTTAGGCCCAACGGGCCGAGATGCCGCGGATCTCTATGTCCGGTTGGCGGACGTTGCAGGCGAAGGTCCCGTGGCGAAAGAACATTTGCGTCGGGCACTCGAATTCGACGCCAGCCACATTGGCGCGGCGACGGCGTTGGAGGCGATGGCGCGCGCCCAGCACGATGACGTGTTACTGGAAACCTTGCTGCTTGGGCGGCTGGCACGCACGCCCGCCGAGGCGCAAGCCGGAGTTTACACCGAGTTGGCGCGGCTGGTGGGAGCGCGCGGCGCCGACGCTGAAGCGTTGCCGTATTTGGAACGCGCGGTGGCCTTGCGCGGTACGCAAGACGCCGAGTTGCAACTTGCGCTAGCGGATGCGTTGGTCAAAGCTGGTCAATTTGATCGCGCTGCGCCAATGTTTGAACAGTTGGCGACAGCGGCCAAGGCGGCAAAACGACTCAAAGATGCTGGCCGCTATCGTCAACGCCAAGGTGCGTTGTTGCTGCAACAGGGCGAGGTGACCGCAGCGCAGGCCGCTTACGAAGAAGCCTTTCGAGTGCAACCGACCGATCCCTACACCATGGTCGGGTTAGGCCGCATCTATGTGCAAACTGCAGCATGGGAGTCGGCGCGACGCATCTATCAATCGTTGGTGTTGCAAGCCATGGATCCGGTGGTTGCGCAGGAACTCGGGGTATCCAAAGGCCAATTGTATCTGGCCCTCGGGCGCGTTCACAAAGCGATGGCGCAACTTGATAAGGCCAAAGCGATGTTTCAACGCGGCCTTGAATTTGAGGTCGGCTTGCCCGAGTTAGTCGCCGAACTCGCTGCGATCGGCTAGCCCGTGCAAACGTAAGCAGCTCGCGTAAACGCAAACAGCGTGCGTGCACGCGTGGCGGCGTTCACCTGGTTGCGCGCGCGCACCGAGTGAGCGCCTGTCGCGCGGCAAGTACGACCATGCGATCGTCGCTGCTGACGTATTTTTTGAGCATTGCGTTGATGGGTTGGGTGCAGGTGACGCCGAGTTCGGTTAACCCGGTAATGGCTGCCGCAACGATTTCCGGGTAGGCACTATCGCCGAGCGCATCAAGCAGGTCGGCTTGAATGGCGCTACGCTCAACGGGCATGGTTGCGCCGGCGCGGCCCAGTTCGACGGCGGCTTTCTGTGCGAGCCGTAAGGCATCGGCGTCGGCATCGCTGGTGGCCGCTCGCCAGGTGCGCAATTGTCGTCGTAGTTGCGGAATCAGCGTCGGCAACGTGGCCCCCAGCGTGATTGCATATTCACGCAATGCGGTGGGTTGTTTGGCATCGCGCCACACGGTTACCAAAAGCGGAGCGATCGCAATTGGGTCGCAGGATGCCAACCCTTCAAGTGTAGCGAGTTGCACATTGAGGTCGGTGTCGTGGGCCACCGCGTTTCGTAGGCTCGGGCTTGCGGCGTTGCCGCAGTTGGCGGTCATCGCATGCACCGCAGCGCGTCGCACCATCGGCCAGGTATCGTTGTTAATTCGATTGGCGAGTACGGCGCTTACTTGATCGCGCGCTGGTGCAGCAATCCAGGCGCCCGCGGTGCCCATGGGGGCCGCGCCGGCACGCAGCGCACTTGCGATCGACTCGGCGGCTTGGGCGCGCACGCCGGCATCGGAGTCATCGAGCAAGCGCAGCAGTAGGTTGAAGCCTGGTGCGTTCTCTGCCGCGTGGCGCGCCAGCATGATGCGCACCGAGGGTTGCTTTGCGAATGTCGGGTGAGCCTGCAGGGTACGCAACTGCTCATCGCTACCATAGCGTGCGAGCAGGGCGGCTAAGCGAGCTTGCACTGCATAGGTTTGCGGAGTGTTCCAAAGATCCAATGCACGCTGGCAGACTTCGGCTCGCTCGCTCGCGGGCGCTGTGGCTAGCCTAAGCAACAGCGCTTGCCATGCATCACCGATTGCATGCACATTGCCCGGGGTGAGTGTTTGCGTTGCAGCTTGCAGCTCGGCCCGCGACGCTTGGGCGGCACCGGCAATGATCGCATGCCGTGTTGCGAACGAACCTTGGCCCAACATCGATACCAGGGCGGCGGCACCGACGGTGCCCAGCGTTGTGAGGTGGATAACCGCGGCTCGGCGCACGTCATCTGCCGCGTTCGGGGCGCTGGCAATGGCGAACAGGTCGAGGTGTGCGCCTCGGGTTGTCAACGCGGCCAGCGCATCGTCGAGATCCGGGCCCGTGATGTCGCCTGCAATGATCGCCGGTACCGATTGTTGCGGCGCACCCGCAGGGTCAATCTGGCGCAGTGCGGCCAGCACGCGTTGCCGGTCGCGCAATTCGGTGACGCTTTGCAAACGCGCGCGCAGTGCAGTTACGCCCGCCGCGCCGCGTGCAGTCAGAATTCGCAACGCTTCGCTACGATTGCGATCTTCGACAATGGCGCTCACCAACGCCGTGTCGATCGTGCCGCTCTGTTCGCTGGCCGAAACAATCGCGAGTTCGCTGATGCCAGCATGCAAGTCATCGATAAAAACCGAAACACAATCAGCGCCATCTTGCAAAGGCGCTGTCCACGTATGCAGCCCAGGTGTCGCTGCGGGTATGGTGAGGGCAAACGTTCCGCTCGGTGTGGTTACCAACAGGCGGCTCGGCTTTTTATCGTGATGCAAGAGCTGCACCGCGAGCTGGCTGGCCGTGGCATTGGGCCATCGCGCCAGAGCGGTGACGAAGCCACCTTTGGCCGCAGCCAGCACTTGGTGTGGCCCTGGCGGCCACACTGTTGCCGCGTTACCGTCGCGAAGTTCGGTTGGTACCGCTAGAAAACGTGCGTCGCTGGCATCGCTGCGAAATGATTCAGTGCGCACTGTAAAGACCGCCCCCTGCGGCGGCGTGGTCGAGCTCGAAGCGAGCACCGTGTGCGTTGGTGTTGGCGCATCGATGCCCGGCGCCGGTACAAACGCGTTGCGTTGGGCGTCCCAGCGTGCTGGGAATAACCGTGCTGGCACACCGTCGCAACGTGTGACATCGGTGCGGCGTTGTGAGCGAACGATGCCTTGTGGCAACACGTCGAGGGCTTGCATTAACTCGCCATCCTCGTCGATGGCACCGATTTGGCTTTGGGTAACCAGGCGTAGTTGGCCGCGTTGAACCTGCAGCACCCAGGCCTGGTGCGCCGTGGTCACCGCGAGCAAGGCGTTACCGTTGCTGATTACGGCCTGGCTGCGCGTGTCGGCCGCAACGTTGGCATCAGTCCAGCGCAGGACCCCTCGCGCGGTTCGCACCAGCACGGCACCACGTTCGACCGTTACCGTATCGGCTTGGCTATCGCCATCGAGATCGATCGGCGCAACATCGGCCCAGCCGGCGCGTGGCAGACCATGCACGGCGACGTAACATGCCAATCCGGCGAATCCTGCCAATACCGTTGATTTCACATGGCTACCGTAACGCATCCTGTCGTCATGGCCTGCCCAAGCCGCGATATTTCCGGTAGAAACCCTGCGTGCTTCGGCCTTCTGACTACAACTTTGAGTTGCCCACAGCACTCATCGCCCAAGCTCCCGCGGCGCAGCGCGATGGTGCGCGACTGCTCGATGCGCGTGGCGCGTTACGTGACGGCGGGTTTGCTGATGTAGTGGAGTGGTTGCCGGCTGATGCGGTGCTGGTCGTAAATGATACCCGCGTCTTGGCAGCGCGCGTATTTGGCAACAAAGACAGTGGCGGCGCGGTGGAATTGTTGTTTTTGGAACCGGCCGGGGAGGTCGCGTCACCGCCGGGCACATCGGCCTGGCGATGTCTGGCAAAAGCTCGGCGCACCTTACGTGCTGGTCAAATTGTGCGTGTTGGCGATTACGCAGTTGCACTGCTCACCGATCGCGCCCCCGACGGTACCTTGGTCGTCGCTGCACCCGGCGATGGCTTCGGATTTTTTGACGCAGTTGGCCGGCTGCCGCTGCCGCCGTATATCGTGCGCGATCGCAACGCGCCGCAAACTACGTTCGACCAAGAACGCTATCAAACTATGTTTGCCGCAGCGCCCGGCGCGATCGCCGCACCGACGGCGGGGCTGCACATGACACCGGCGATTGCGCAGGCGCTGCAAGCTCGTGGCATTACCGTCGCCAGCGTCACGTTGCATGTTGGCTGGGGCACTTTTTCGCCGATTCGCGTCGACGATGTGCGCGATCATGTCATGCATCGCGAGCGCTACCAGATTCCGGTTGCCACGGCCGACCTGGTGGCCAGTGGTCGGCCGATCATCGCGCTCGGCACCACCACCATGCGGGCCTTGGAATCCGCAGCCGTGGGCGCACGGCAGGTCAAGGCGGGCGCTGGCACCACGGATATTTTCATTTATCCCGGCTCGGGGCATCAGTTTCGCGTGGTGGATCAGCTGATCACAAATTTTCATCTGCCCGAATCAACCTTGCTGATGCTGGTCTGCGCATTTGCCGGTATTGCGCCGGTGGCCGCAGCGTATCGCCATGCCATCGCTTCGGGCTATCGATTTTTTTCCTACGGCGATGCAATGTTGCTCGACCGAGTCGACGCAGCGAGCGCCAGCCTCGATGCCCTCACGTTTACAGCGAGCATGTCGTCATGATTCACGCGTTACCAACTCCGGGTTTTTCATTTGAACTGTTGGCTACCTGGGGCCATGCCCGCGCAGGTATTTTGCACACGCCGCATGGCCCGATACCGACGCCGGTATTCATGCCGGTCGGCACCCTTGGCACGGTGAAGTCGATGAATGCCACCGAGTTGATGGCCGAGCATCTCGACGCTCGCATCATTTTGGGCAACACCTATCACTTGTATTTGCGGCCCGGCCTCGAAGTCATGGGCGCCGCCGGCGGCTTGCATCGTTTTGCCAATTGGTCGCGGCCGATTCTAACCGACTCAGGCGGCTTTCAAGTTTTTTCGTTGGCCAAGATCAATCAAATCGACGACGACGGCGTGACCTTCCGCAGCCACATCGATGGCAGCAAACACCGCTTGACGCCCGAAGTGTCGATGCACATTCAAGGCGTGCTGGGTTCAGATATCGCGATGTGCTTCGATCAATGCCCGCCCGGCGACGCCAACGACGACGTACAGGCGCTGGCCATGCAGCGCACCACGGCGTGGGCGGCGCGCTGTCGCGACGTCGCACGGCCGGCGGGGCAGGCGCTATTCGGCATCATCCAAGGCGGCACGTCGGTCGAGCGTCGGCTGGCCCACGCCGCAGCCATGGTGCCCCTTGACTTTGATGGCTACGCTATCGGCGGTCTGTCGGTTGGTGAGCCGATTCCGGATATGTATCGGGTGCTCGACGGTTTCGCCCACACCATGCCCGCTAATCGTCCGCGCTATTTGATGGGCGTTGGCACCCCGGCCGACTTGCAGCACGGCATCATGGCCGGCGTCGATATGTTCGATTGTGTGATGCCAACTCGCAATGCCCGCAATGGCTATCTGTTCACGTCGCAGGGCAAAGTCGTGATTTCCAACGCCAAGCATAAACTCGATTTTGGCCCGGTTGATCCTGACTGCCCTTGTTACACCTGTACCAATCACTCGCGGTCGTATCTACGGCATTTGCACATCGCCAAGGAGATTCTATATTCGCGCCTCGCGACCCTGCATAACCTCACGTATTACGCGCGTTGGGTGCGGGGCTTACGCGAACAAATTTTGGCGCAGGGTACGCCGGGCTAGGGATGGGGAGCGTGCGGCGGCGCACGTCCTTTCGCAACGTTAGCAAGTGCAGGAGCATGGTCAGGCGGATGGAGTCACCACTCGGCGCAATGGCGATGTCGTTCGGTGCCGACGCAAAACCGGCGGCGGTTCAACCAATGTCGGTAGATCCAGCAAGCAAAGCGCCGCTTGACCGCTGACCTGGCGGGTGCTACCTCTCGCCCACTTGTAGGTGCCACCTGGTGGCCACAACTTCGTTTCGTAAAGGCAATTTCCATGCAAGCACTCGGCCCAATCGTCCCCATGATCCTGATTTTCGGCGTGTTTTAC
>JAGPDK010000155.1 GCA_018057605.1 Kofleriaceae bacterium
GGTGGCAGTGGGTAGGGCCGCCGCAGCGACGGCCGCGCGCAAGCCTTGGGCGTACTGGGTAAATGTTTGAGTCGTGAACACGGTGGCGCAAATGACCTGCGATGATGTGCCGCCGTCACTATTGCTGATGAAATCGCGTAGCGGTGCGTAGCGTTGCAAGGCGAGGTCGGGCGCGCCTGCGCCATCGCGCAGCTTGATAAAATCTGGCGCAGCCACAATATTGGCGCCATCGGCGGCGTGGACTTGATCGGTCACAATCGCAGCATAGGTCGTGCCTTCGTCGAGCGGAAAACCAGGATACGGCCGAATCGCGAGTGAATTTGCGCCGATGGTTTGGCCAGCGGCTGGGCGAAACGTAGTGATGACAGGAATTTTTTCACCGAAGCGTGGTGAAGTCTTGTCGATGTTGACCAGAAATACCGAGGCATCGGGTAGTCGCGAAGTGTCCGGCGTCGGCAACGTGGTGATGTCGATTGCGTCCGAAAAGCGGACATAGATGGTTTGGCTGAGTCCAAATCCGTCCAGCGATGCTGCCGCGGCATCGCGATACTGTTCCATCAGAAAACTGTTGGTAGGAAACTCGCTCAGGTCGAGCTGATTATCGGGGCTGCGCCGCAAATCATTGGGGAATGGCAGCGCGTAAAAATCTTCACGAGGTGCGTCGAGCGTAAACAGCGCGGTCGTGGCTTCGGCCCCGCCACCGCAAGCTGCCAGGACTACCAGTGCAACGGTGGCCAACCCATGGTGGCGCGACGGGCGTGAATTCATGACGCTACCTTACATGGCCTAGTCGGCTTGCGCCAAAGTGAAGCGGCGCTGCATTTTGTAGCGCTGTTTTGGCGCAGGGCTAACCCCCACGGTGGTAGGGCCCACGCCCATAGTTCAATATGTTCCATTAAGTTCATTAGTTGCGTGGCATTGCCGCACTTCGCTGACTTGGCCCCAATGCTGCTTTAGCTACTCTTGTGGCGCCAACTTCGGCGTCGGGAGGAGGCTGTATGTCCAACCTAAGTGTTCGCTTTCTTGGTGTCCGTGGTTCGATCGCAACGTCGCTTGATTCGCAGCGGCTGGTCGGTGGTAACACCGCGTGTTTGGAAATTTGCACCGATGAAACCCGCATAATTGTGGATGCTGGCACGGGGTTGCGCACGTTGGGCAATGAGCGGCTATCCGCCGGTATCAAACACAGCACGATTTTACTGTCGCATTTGCATTGGGATCATGTTGCTGGCCTGCCGTTCTTTGCACCCATCTATATTCCTGGTCACCGCGTGCATATCGCCACGGGGCCAAACGGCACTATGCCCTTGGAGCAAGCTATGCAACGCTTATTTGTTGCGCCGTTTTTTCCGGTTGAATATGCAACTGTCGCTGACCAATTGATGTTGCGCGAACTCGCGCCGCGCGAAACTTTCATGATCGGTGACATCACAGTTACGATGGCAAAACTCAATCACCCCGATCCGGTGTACGGCTTTCGCTTTGAACATGATGGCCAGACGATTGTGTATGCCACCGACACCGAACACTACAGCTGCGTCGACCCAACCTTGAAAAAATTGGCAGCTGGCGCCGATATCTTGATTTATGATGCGCAATACACGCCGGCTGAATATCCAAGCAAAGTGGGTTGGGGCCACTCAACCTGGGCGGCTGGTGCAGATTTGGCGCGTGCGGCTGGCGTGCCACAGTTGGTGTTGTTTCATCACGATCCTGATCGTTCCGATCTGCAAGTTGCCGCAATTGAGGCCGAAGCACGCGCAAACTTGCCCGGTACAGTGGCTGCCCGCGAAGGCACAATTTTGTTGGCCAATGAGGCCCAAGCTGGCTGCGCTACCACGCCTCGGCTCGCTAATCCCGATCAGCTCAGCACGGCAGTTGCCCGCTGAACTATCGGTTGCCCACTATGCACGCTATGCTGGCATCGAAGCCCGCAATGAGCCAACACGAGCAACGATTTGAGCTGCTCGCCGATCTCGGCGCAATGATCGCCGGGGAAGCGCTGCTCGACGAACTTTTGGCAACATTGGCGCAACGCGTGGCGCATGCGCTTGGTGCGCAGCGTGCAACGTTGTGGCTGATCGATAGCGCGAGCGGAGAGATTCGATCGCGTGTTGCAACGCTGCCAGAACTTTCCGAACTGCGGGTGCCGGTCGGCCACGGCGTGGTTGGTTACGTGGCGCGCGAAGGTGTGTTGGTAAATATTTCGGACGCGTCGGCGGACCCGCGCTGGGCTACGGATATCGCGCGCGCCACTGGGTACCGCCCGGGTTCAATGTTAACGGTACCGATCATCCGGCGCGGCCAGATTCGCGGCGTGCTGCAAGTGCTCGGCAAAAATGTCGCTGGTAGTCCCGCGCAATTCGATGCCCGCGACGAAGAATTTGCTGCCACGCTGGCCGAGCAGGTTGGCCGTGCGCTTGATTATACGTCGCTGCGCGGCACCGATGAAACCGCTGGCCTGACGTTGCGCAGCCGGTTCAATCACGTCATCGGCGATTCGCCTGCCATTAGCGCGGTCTACGACACAATCGCGGCCGCCGCGCGCACGGATGCCACGGTGTTGTTGCGTGGCGAAACCGGCACCGGCAAAGGCTTGCTCGCGCATGCCATCGCGATCAATAGCGACCGGCGCGATGCACCGTTTGTGCATATTGATTGCACAACGCTGCCAGCGGGCCTGGTCGAGAGCGAGTTGTTTGGTCATGAACGCGGCGCGTACACCGGCGCCGATGCACGTGTCATCGGGAAAGTGGAAGCGGCGCGCGGCGGCACGCTATTCCTTGATGAAATCGGCGAACTGCCGCTGGCGTTGCAAGCCAAGCTGTTGCGGTTTGTGCAGAGTCGGCAGTTTGAACGAGTCGGCGGCCGTGAAACGCTCACGGCTGATGTGCGGTTGATCGCTGCTACCAATCGCGACTTAGCGGTGCTCGCCGCTACCGGCGAATTTCGTTCTGATTTGTATTTTCGCTTGCGTGTGATTGAAATCGAATTGCCGTCGCTGCGGACCCGCGGCGTTGCGGATATCGTCGCGTTGGCGCAGCATTTTTTGCAGCAGTTCATGCGCCGCTACAAAAAACGCGGCTTGCAATTTTCGAGCGATGCCCTGCGCGCGTTAGGTAGTTACGATTGGCCTGGCAATGTGCGTGAACTCGAAAATGCCGTCGAGCGCGCCGTGGTGTTATCGCAAGGGGCTGATGTGACCGCCCGTGAATTGCGGCTTGATCCTCGTCGCACAACGCAAACGTTTGCAGCGCCCGGCGTGATGGGTGGGGCCAATGCAACCGTGGCAGGCGGCGCGACCGTCGTCGAGGGCGCTTCGGTGGTGATCGATGTTGCCCTGACCCTTGAACAAGCCGAACGGGCGTTTGCAACCGAAGTGCTTAAACGCTGTGATGGCAATCAGACGGCAGCGGCGCGGCGCCTCGATATTAGCCGCAACAAGTTGGCGCGGCTGCTGCGCACTGGTGAGCCCGATGAACCGTAAATTGCCTTCAGGCGACACTCGGGCTAGGTTCGGACCATGATCGCGCGAAAACTTGCATTCATGTTTGCACTTGGTTTTGGGCTTGCGCCGCTGTTGGCGGCACCGCGCGCCCATGCCGAACCAACCGAAAAAGGCGTGTTGGGGATTGGGCTGATTCTCGGAGAACCAACCGGGATCAGCGCCAAGCTGTATCTGCAAGATGATCGCGCAATTCAAGGCGCCGTGGGTGCCGCATTTGTCGGCGGCGGCATTCATGTTCACGCAGATTACGTTTTTCATCCATGGATTCTTGAAGAGCGCGATAGCTTTACAATTCCGGTGTATCTGGGACCAGGCGTTCGGGTGGTTGACTATCGCTTGGGGCGTAGTGGCGACACCTACATTGCGGTCGGCGCACGCGCTGTGGCTGGCTTGTTGTTCGATTTTAAAGAGGTGCCGCTCGACGCATTCGTCGAGGTAGCGGGTGTTGTTGAATATGGTTTTAGCAGTCACGGGCTGGATCTGACGATCAACGCCGGCGCTGGCGCTCGTTACTATTTTTGAGCGGACTTTCTTTGTCGTTGGCGTCGTGCTGATTGTGGAATAGCCACAAGAGTTAACGTGTTAACCTGGCAATATGCAGCTGCTTGATCTTTTGGATCGTCGATCGTGGCTCGTTGTTGCGGCACTTGGCTTGGTTGGTGGCAGTTATGGCCTGTTGGCGATGTGGCCATGCAGTGCTGCCTCGGCGCCAGCGGTGGAGCCTGCCGAGGCTGCGATGTCGCGCAGCTTGCCGGGCTGCACCATACTCTCGGCGCAGGATTTGGCGGCTATCGATGCTGTCTACTTGCATCGCGCGATGCAACGTCGTGACAGTTTACCCGACCAAAAGGGCCCTTCATGTGCATTGGTGACGATGGGCAGTCCCGAGCAAACCACCGCCACGCTCGTCGCTGCACCGCTGTTTTATGCTTGTGATGATCGTGGCTGTGAGCCGGTTGCGGCGCCGTCCGCCACCCAAACCTTGCAGCATTGCGACAATGGGTTACCGCAACAATTCTTGCTGCGCTCTGAATTCCACGCCAGCCAATGGCAACAACTGTGGTGCGACGACCTTGGTTCGATCGCAGTGCCGACCAGCGCTACGCCCAACACGGTGAACAACGGCGCTACGTCTGCGGTCACAGTTCACGGCACACCTCGCATGTTTGCCTGCGTGCCAACTGTTGCTGAGCCCGGCGCGGATCTCAGCAAGAGCAGCGTGCCACCAAGCCGTTTGATTCGGCGCAGCAATCGCAACGTTGCGCCGCCGGTCAAGCTCGAAGCCTTGTCGCGCTAGGGCGCATGAACAGCAACGAATTTTCACGAATGATTACGTGGTGCGAACTATGCTAACTTCGTTGCATGTCACACGTGCGCCGGCTCCAGCAGCACACCTACGCTGACTATGTCGCAGTGGAACAAACCAGTTCTGGCAAGCATGAGTTTTATGATGGCCAGATCTATGCCATGGCTGGCGGTTCAGAAGAACATTCGGCACTTGCGGCCGAGATATTGCGCGCACTAGGTAACGCTCTAGGCGATCGGCCGTGTCGCGCCCACACGTCGGACCTTCGGATTTACGTGGAGGCTGCCGGCCTTGCCACGTTTCCCGATGGTGCAGTTATTTGTGGGCCGCTTGAACAGCATGGGGCAAGTCCTCGCGCCACGGCGCTCAATCCGATCATCCTGCTCGAAGTCACCAGCGATTCATCGGAAGACTGTGACACTGGGATGAAATTTGAGCTGTATCAGATGAGTCCAATTGCGTGAATACGTCGTGGTGTCGCATCGCGAGCGGCGGATTGTGGTGCATCGCCGCATGGAGAATCAGCAATGGCGTTCGGTTGTCGCAGTAGCCAAAGGCTCGGTGATGGTCGAAACGATCGGGGCCGAGCTGCAGGTCGACACGATTTATCGCGGCAGCAGCATCGCGTAGGCGACCTCATCCGACCGCACTACTCACACTGCTTACGCACCCAGCAATCCATGGCGCTGAGGGTCTGTGCAAAATCGGTGGTGAAACTCACGGTGGTGGCGGCACCAAAGGTGTTAGCACTGCCAAAATTTTCAGCGCTGCTGATGAACAGTTCGGGGCCAGCGCCGGCCCGTAGGTAGCCCCACGGTTTGGGCGTTGGATCGTCTTGGGTTGCGGCGCCCAGGAAGGGGTGCTCATAGGACGCGCCCAGATACATGCGCATCGCGTAATCGGAAGATACCGCGCGATTGGCAAATTCAACCGAGCCAAACGGGCCATGCAAGTCGCCGGAAATCACCAACGCCGGTGCACGCAGGCTGCCATCGCCAAACCGTCGAGCGCGGTAATCAAGCCCAAGCACAGGCACGCCCCCGGTGATGTTACCTGCGCCATTGTCGCGGTCGAAATTGCTGACTGCGCCACTCACCATAATACGCGCTGCAACGCGTTGGCCGAGTGCGATGCTCAGGCCCGCGCCAATGTTGTAGCTGGCATGGCCTTGGTGCGTAATACCGACGCCGGATTGCACATAACAGCCAGCACCCAGCAGCATTGCAGCGCATCCGGAAAAAACAGTTGGCGGCAACATGGGGCGGGCAGCGAGTTTCACTTGGTAACTGTGCGCGTGCTGTAAACTGGTTGCAAGGTTGCCTTCTACGCTTTGCGAACGGCGCGGGGTGGGTTACAAGTTGGTGTGAGCGAACGCACAGGCCACAAGGGCAAGCGTAAGGTTGGCGCGGTGGACGCGCTGCGCCCAAGTAGCGACGACGCCACGCGCGGCGATCGATCGAAACGATTATTGGATTTGGTTATGATTTTGCTCGGCGCGCGGTCGCCGGTTGCGTATCGCGATATCCGCGAGCAGTTTCCAGCGTTCAAAACCGCTAATGTCGAAGCTGGCCTGCGTGCGTTTGAGCGTGACAAAGCTGATTTACTCGAATTAGGCGTGCCGATTCGTTACATCACCCCCGAGGAAGACGATTCACTTGAAGACGGTGGTTACATCATCGATCTCAAACGGTTTCGCATGCCGGAAGTGCGGCTGACTGCCGAAGAAGTGTCGGCGTTGGTGCTGGCAGCTTCGGTGGCGCGGGCGATGCCTGGCGGCGCATACCCCAAGATCGTTGACTTGGCGCTAAAAAAATTGGCATTCGATTTACCGGAAATGCCTGACACACCAACCGAATTTCCAAGGCAGTTGTCGGCGCGCGCCAATGCGTTGCGGCCGGCGGTGCTCGTGCATTTTCCTGCTGCCAAAGTTACCAACGCAGGTGTGCGCACCGGCCTTGACCTAGGGGATGTGTTCACCCAGCTTGAAGGCGCTACCCGATTTCGCAAACGCGTCAGCATCACGTACCAAACTGCCGCGACCGGAATGGTATCGCGGCGTGACGTGAACCCCTATGCGTTAGCGTATCGCGATGCTTCGTGGCTGTTGGTGGGTTGGTGCCACCTGCGTAATGAGATCCGCTCGTTCCGGGTCGATCGCATCAGCGCATGCGTGATGGCGCCGAAGCCCAAATCGCCCGATTTTGAACGGCCTAGGGATTTTGACGTACGCACGTACGTGCAGCGATCGCCGTGGACGTTTACTACGGACCCGGTGGAAGAAGTCCAGTTGGAAATTTCCCCGGATGCAGCCGATATCGGCAATGAAGATTTTGGTCCGACGGCGGTTCGTCGCACCGATGGTCCACGGTTGTTCATCACGTTTGATTGCGGCAATCTTGAATTTGCCGCCTCCAAGGTGCTGGCAGCCAAAGGAGCGATCCGCGTGGTGCGTGGTGAGCAATTGCGCCAGCGCGTTACCGATGAACTCGACGCTGTTGCCGCGAGGTACCTATGAGCCGTGACGTTGGCCAAAAAATTCGTCGACTGTTGTTTGTGGTGCCATACGTTGCCAAACATCCTGACGGTGTCGAGGTTGATAAGTTGGCGCAGTTGCTGGGTACGGATCGTGACGAGTTGTTAGCCGATTTGGATTTGTTGTCGCAAGTGGGTCCACCCGACGGTGATCCTGGCGAATATCTGTTGGTCTCGGTCGAAAATGGCCGCGTGTTTGTTGATCTTGCGCATCGCTTGACCCGACCGTTGCGGCTCACGCCAGCGGAAGGTTGCTCGTTGCTGTTGGGCATTCGGGCGCTGCGCGAAAGCGGTATTGCGCCGTTTGATTCCGCCATGCAATCAGCCGAGATGAAATTGCTTGGTGCGATGGGCCGTGACGCCGCGGAAGCCGAAACCTTGGCGATCGGCACGGTAGTTGCCGAGCCGCAAACCGCGGTGGCTTCGCACTTGCGCGCGTTGGTTACGGCGGTGCGGCAAAATCAGCGAGTTGAAATTGCCTACGTTAGCGCATCGCGGCATCAGTCCGAGCGCCGGACGATCGATCCGTACGGCGTCGTGCATCACGCGGGTGAGTGGTATGTCGTCGGCTTTTGCCATACCCGAGGCGACGTGCGGACGTTTCGGATCGATCGCATCGCAGCATTGGATGCGCCCCCGACCGGCGCCGTGCAGTTCGAGCCACCGGCAGATTTTAACTTGGAGTCCTACCGTCGCGATCGGTTGTACGTGCCATCGGCCGACGCGGTGACGGTGCGCATTCATCTGGAGCCATTGGCGGTTACCCGCATCGGCGCTAACTGGCCGGTGGGTGAAGTCACGTTGCAAGACGATGGTTCCGCCGAAATTCTGATCGATTGCGAAGGCTTCGAGTGGGTAACCGGTTGGATTTTAGGGTTTGGTCGCCACGCTTGGATTTTGGGGCCCGAAGCCGCGCGCAGTGCCATGCGTGATCGGATTTTGCTCATGGCCACGGCCTTGCAACAGCCGGCGATGGCCGACGCAGGTGCGGTTGGCCCTGGTGCACCTTAGGCACCAGCCACCGCGGCACTGCGCCATCGCCGCACGTGTCGCAGCGGCAACCGCGCTACGGCGTGGGTAGTTCAAATTCGGGCGCGAAGCTCATGCCGACTTGCGCTGATTGGCTGTCTTGTTTGAGCGTGAACGATGGCTCGAGCTTGGCTGCCTGCTTGCCGTACAAACGCGTATTGTCGAAATCGACAACAAACGTGCCGCTGCCGGTGACGTCCGTCATCGTTGCACCTTGGCCAAGATCTTGTGATGGCGCGGTTACTTTGGCCGTCGCGGTGATCTTGGTTTTGCCGCCAACGAGCGCCAGCTTACAATCATAGGTTACAGTGAGCGAGATGCCGTTGGTCGTGAACGGTCGCGTCACTTGCCACGTTGCACCGTTGCCCATTGGTGCGCTTGGCACCAGCATCCAGATTGGAAACATTGCCAGCATTTCTTGCAGCACGTTGCGCGCTGCTTCGGGTGCGTTCGGCAAGCTGTACTCGGTTGGCCCCATCAGGCCGGTGGTATCGACGGTACCGTTAATGACCAGACCTTTGAGTACTTGCATCTGTTGGCGCAAGGTTTCCGCAGCTTTAACTTGGTTGGGCGTAGTGCGCACATCGACGCTGGTAGATACAAAACGATAATTTATGTTTTTCCCGGTAACCGCGCGAATCTCGGTTTCGCCGGAGAATACCGTAGTTGGAAAGGTGGTGACCTCGCCGCCTGGGGCGGAAAACGCGGCGTTGAGCACGTAGTTTACTTTTTGTTTGTCGCCGGCTTTCACGTTGAACGTAAGCGCGCGCCGGCCGGATTTGGCTCCTGCATCAAGCACCTTGACTGCGACTTTTTCTGGCTGCGCTGCAGTCACGCTGATCGGCCCCATCACCACCGCCGGCGGTGCAGCTACGGGCGGTTCGGTCGTCGTGGTTGCAGGCGTAGGCTGGTCAGCGGGGGTGCTGGGTGGCGCATTTTTGGCGTCGGCTTCGAGCTGCGACGCCGGAATCATCGGCGCATGTTTGGCCGAGGTACACGCCGAAGCGGAGACTAAGAGCGTTGCTGCAAGGGTGGTCGCGAGGCGCAATCGATTCATACCTAAACCTAGGGGAGTAGGCTTTTTTGTCAACGGACCGCCGCACGGAACTTAACGTGCCAGGGTTGGGCCGTGTCGCCTCGGGCCGTCGCAGCGCCGGTGGTGGCGTGTAAAAATGCGCCAACTGGTTGCGCCCTGCTACCTGCAAGATCACTATCTACGCATGACTGTCGCTGCAGGCCCTGCTGTACCGCAGGCGCCACGGCGCCTCGCTGGGGCTTTGGGCGCCGGCGTCGGGATATTTTTATCGCGGATAGCCGGGCTGGTACGTGAGCGCGTGTTCGCCCACTATCTCGGTACCGGCGCCGCTGCGGATGCTTACAAAGCGGCGGTGCGAATTCCCAACTTGTTGCAGAACTTGCTCGGCGAAGGCGTGTTGTCGGCGTCGTTCATTCCCGTGTACTCGCGGTTACTGGCGGAAGGCCGCATCGCGGATGCCAACCTGATGGCGCGCACCATTGCGACGCTGTTGGTGTTGATGGCCAGCGTCGTTGCGCTGCTCGGCGTGTTAGCTGCCGAGCCGCTTGTGTCGGTGCTGGCGGCGGGGTTTAGCGGTGAAACTCGCGTGCTAACGGTGCACTTGGTGCAAATCTTGTTTCCTGGGGTGGCGCTGTTGGTGGTGTCGGCGTGGTGCCTTGGCGTGCTCAACAGTCACCGTCGGTTTTTTCTCGCGTATGCTGCACCGGTAATCTGGAATGTGGCGTTGATCGCGACCTGCATTGTGGCCGGCCGACGTTTTGTCGGCGGCGATGGTGCCAATATTGTAATTTGGATCGCGTGGGGCGCAGCCATTGGATCATTGCTGCAATTATTGGTGCAGTTACCCAGCGTGTGGCCGTTGGTTGGGTCGTTGCGGCCGGCGTTGGCGACCAACGATCCAAATGTTCAGCGCACCGTGCGTGCCTTTGGCCCGGTGTTGTTGGGTCGTGGTTCGGTGCAAATATCGGCATACATCGACGGTATCTTGGCCAGTTATCTCGGCGGTGGCATTGTTTCAGCGATGAGTGTGGCTAACACCTTATACGTGTTGCCCATCAGTCTGTTTGGTATGGCAATCAGCGCTGCGGAGTTACCCGAGATGGCGAGCATCGGCGGTGATCACGCGGCTGCATCGGCCGCCTTGCGCGCTCGCTTGTACAGTTCACTGCGGCGCGTAGTGTTTTTGGTGGTGCCTTCGGCGGTTGCCTTCGTTGCCATTGGGCCGTGGATTGTGGGGCTGCTCTTTCAAACTGGCGAGTTCAAATGGGAAAGCACGCGGATGGTGTGG
>JAGPDK010000156.1 GCA_018057605.1 Kofleriaceae bacterium
TGGCGGTATTCGGGGCACGCCGGCATACATGGCGCCAGAACGTTTCTTCGGACATGCCGCAGGTGTTGCGACCGACGTGTACGAACTGGCCGTAGTGGTGTATGCGATGATCGCGGCGCGGCTGCCGTGGGATTCCGTCACGGATCCTTCGGCGCGGTTAGATCCCAAGCCATTGGTTGAAGCACCGCCTGCCATTGACAGCATGCTGCGCGTGGCGATGTCGACCCGTAGTGCCAACCGCCCGGCGTCAGTGGCCGAGTTTGCCGCGCAATTGCGCGGCAGCAGTGGCGATGACTTATCGCCACCGCATGAGACCCAACCGTTACCCGCACAAGGCAGCGATGTTGACAGTGCGGCTGCGGCAACCCTCGCCGGGGGCGAACGGACGCACGGGGCGGCACCGAGCACGAGGAACCTAACACCTGGTGGTGCCGCTCCAGCCGCGTGGTTTGCGCGGGTAACTACGAGTTCGAATACGCCGGCAGGTACTGCTGGACAGGATGTGACGCTTGATGTGGGCTCCGCGATGTCGAGCAATCGAGCGCGTAGGTCGACGGGGCCAGCCGCTGCTGCAATGTCGCGCGCTGTTGGCGCAAGGCGCCGACCCATCGTCGCTGGCGCACTCGCAATCACCGCAGTTGTTGGTGCGGGTGGTTTATGGTGGCAGTTACGCGATCGGGCGGCAACGGTCGTTGTTACGCCCCGTGTTTTGCCTGACGTCGCAATGCTCCCGGCGACGCGTGATCCATGGAATGTCGACGTCACGGCAGCTCGCAACGCCTCCAATAACAATGTGGTCGATGGCAGCGCGTCCGCGACGTCCTTGGACGCATCACTGGGTGTCACGCCATTGCACCTCGGTAGCGCGGGCGATGCGCGGACCACCAGCGACGCTGCCGCCGACGAAACGGCCGTCGCTGCAAACATCGCGGCGGCCATAACCCGGGTTCCGCACGGCACTTCGCTGCTGGTCACTGCATCCTTGTTGGCGTGGCGGCGCAATCCTGATGCGATGCGGATCGTTGACGTTGCGATGGCCCAACCGACCGTTGTTGAGATGTTGGCGGTGATGCCGGCGTGCGTACGCGACCTTGTGGGGCATGCGGAGTGGGTCGTTGTAAGTGCAAAATCGCGCGGCATGGCCGATGGGTACGTCGTGCAACTTGGTGGCATTGCTTCTGCGCATGCGGCACAAGCTTGTTTGTCATCTGACAAAGCCAGTCGCCTCCTCGACGGACGTGCGCGCGCCTCCTGGGCTGGATTATTTGAAGGTACGTTGTTGTGGCGAGATCAAACGTTGGTGTTCTCAAGTGATCGCAAGGTGACTGCCGCGAGAGTCTGGGCAGCCGGCAGCGACTTTGGGTTAGTTGGGCGTAGTCGCGAACTGTATTCACGGGTGCTACCCGGTGCTGCAATTGCATTAGTCGCCGATATGCCGAATGGCCCGATGGTCGATGGGTTACCTCCGGGCACCGATGTGGTTGCGAGCTTGGCCTTGCCGATCGGTAAAGTTGTTGTTGATCTAAGCGCCGAGACGCGTAACAAAGCGGATGCCGAGGCGTTGGAGGCTACCGGCAAAAAACAGTTGGCTGCGATGCTGGGCGCGTCGAACGAGTTGATCAACATCGCGGTGAGTCGGGAGGCCAACGTGGTGCGCATAAACGGCAAATTACCACCGATGATTTTACATGTGGTGGCCAACGCGTTGGCTGACACCAAGTAAGCGGCGGCAGATTCAAGCGAGGGTTGGCGTGATTGCGCTCAAGCTTGCAGGCGGTAGCGCTGAGACTCAAGTGACGAGGGACTTGTGCATAAATTACTGACCCTCCTTTGTGCCGATTCGACGTGACTAGCTGCGTTGCGCGTCAGTCCCGGTATCAGTGCCTGACGGGTATGCTCCTTCTTCGCGCCTTGCCATTCACGTGGCTCGACCCAACTATTGGGTCAGTAATTCATTTACGAGTCCTAACCGCGTACGCCGCTACATATTTTTGCGATAGGTCGTCCACTGTGCACCAAACCGCGTGACTTGACCCGCCGAGAATTCGAACATGCAGGCGTCGTCGGTGTAGTCCATAAAGTTGCTGATTGGATCAAGGCCGGCCTTGTTGGTGCACGAGTCGCGGCTGACTGGGCAGCCGTACGCTGGCGAGCGCTCGGCTGGCGTATCGAGAACCATGTCGCCGCTGGTCGCGGTGTTCTTACAGCCACCTTGGAACGTGTGATAAAGGCCTAGCCAGTGGCCAACTTCGTGGCTTGCGGTATCGCCTTCGTTGTACGGGGCGGCTGAGCCTCCTGGCAGCGACGCCGAGAGCAGCACGACCCCATCGAGTTTGGGATTGCGGCTGTAATCCGAAGGAAACGTTGCCCAGCCCAACAGGCCGCCACCGACGTTCGCGGCGTAGAGGTTAAGGTCCTTGGCGGTACCTTTACGCAGCGCGGTTTTCATTGCAGTTTCCGCAGCGGTGCCAGGCGAGACCCTATACCAACTGGCATTGCTGGTGCGATCAACCGACGTCAAGGCGAAGGAGACGCCGGTGTTGGCATAGGCATCGTTGAGCACGCTGATTTGCGAGTTGATTTGAGTTTGGGTTAGGTCGCCAGCCGTGCCGGAGGTAATGACGTGAAAGTACACGCTGATCACCGTGGGGGTGAGCGCGGCCGTAAGATCGGTGCGCTGGGCCGCGAGGGCGGCGCGAACTTCTTCTTCTATTTGCGCTTTGCGTTCGGCCGTGGGCTCGATGACGCCGCAGCCACGCTTGCTCAGCGCGCTTGAACCGGGTGATTGTTGACCTGCGACTTCGGGCGCAGTGTCCTCCGCGCCGTCGTCGGGTCGAGATGATGTGGCATCGCCAGTGGCAAGTTGGCAGGATGCTGCCAACAATGCGATCGATGCCGATGCAAGAACGTGACTGAGAAGTTTACGCATGCCGTGTTTCCTCATCAATGTGCCCGCGCCCAAGTGCGCGAGTTCCCTTACTGGGGGGCATCAGCACGAATCGTTCCAAGGTCACTTCGCCCGCTAAGTCCCGATAATTTCTGCACCTACACGTCGGCAGGATGTCCGCCGTTGTCCGGTATTGGGCCAGAAACGTCCGAACTGCGGACAGCCGGACGCTGTGGAAAGGTGCCGCACGGTTCTACATGTGTGCACACTCACGCTAACGTACGGCTGTGGCTATCGTCGAGATACGTACGATTCGCTGGCGGGTTGCCAACATTTCCATCAAGGGTTTTTGCCGCTGCGTGGGTTGGTGTAACGTCGGCGCATGATTGCGATCGCGCCGCATCCATTGCTTGATGCCGTTTGTTTCGTGGCGCGAAGCCGCACGATGGCTGGTGAACTTGGGGGCAGTCCCGCGCTTGACGCGGCGCTCGATCCTGTGGGGCCGCATCCCATCGTCGGTGACGATGTGCGCACGAGTGTTCGCGCCTTGCTTCGACACGGTGGCTACAAACCGTCGGGCCGCGGCAAACCAGCGTCGGAGTATTTGGTTGGCGTATTTGCAGAGGGGCGATTTCCGCGTATCAATGCCTTGGTTGATGTCTGTAACGTGGTGTCGTTGCACAGTGGCTTGCCGATCAGTTTATTGGATCTTGATCTTCTGCAAGGCGTTGCGGCTGACGGCTTATCGATTCGCGTCATGCCCGAACGAACCAGCTATGTTTTTAATCTGTCAGGACAAACTATCGATGCCAGTGGCTTGCTAGCGCTCTGTGATCGCGATGGCCCGGCCGGGACGCCGGTCAAAGATGCTCAGCGCACCAAGACCCATGCGGGAACCGTCAACACCCTAACTGTCATTTGGGGCAGTCGTGCCTTACCCGGGCGTGCGGCTAGTGCGCATGCGGCGTATGTGCGCTTGCTTGAAAGCTTGGCGGGTGTGCATAGTGAGCCGATTTTGTAGAGCGGTAGATTACGGGTATCACCAGATTACGGGTATCACCTATGTCCCGGTATCATCCGACCGCGGAGCGGACATTATCGGACACGGGTGTCCGATAATCGGACAGTGTGGGACAGTGGATGCTGGAAAAACAGCAGGTTGGCGGTGGCATTTTTCTTGCTGGGTTGATGCTCACGATGCCCAATCCACTGCGCCAGCACATGCCTAATGTTGTGTACGAATGCACGTCGCGAACCATCCAAGGGCGCTTCCTCATGCGCCCTTCGTCGCAACTGCGACGGCGCATGATAGGCATTCTGTGTGCGGCGCACGAGTTGTATCCACTCGTGGAGTTACACGCATTTGCCGTGCTGTCGAATCATTGGGAGTGCTTGGCATCTTGCGAATGTGCCGAAGAATTTTCGCTCTACATCGGATACGTAAACAGCAACTTTGCCCGCGAATGTGGCCGCGCACATGGGTGGTCGGGGCCCTTTTGGCATCGGCGCGTACGCATCATTCCATGTCTCGACGCTACGGCGACGGTTGATCGCCTGCGGTACTGCATGGCGCAGGGTGCGAAGGAAGGCTTGGTCGCCTCGCCGTTGGATTGGCCAGGGGCGACCGCGGTGCCTGCGCTCGTCGGGGATATGACGCTGGTTGGAGAGCGCGTTGATCGTCAGGCCTTGCGTCGTGCGCGTGAGGCTGCACAGCGCCGAGGGGCGACGGTTCATACGGTGCGTGAAGCAAGCTACGTGTGCAAGACGACGTTAAGGCTCATGCCGTTGCCAATATTTCGGCACCTTGACGACGCAACGCGGCGCAGTCGGCACGAGGACTTGCTCGCCGACGTGGTCGCGCTGGCAGCACGGGAACGCAAGGGCTGTCCGCCGCTCGGCCTCCGCCGCATATTGCGCCAAGACCCCCATGCTGCGCCGGACAACTTTAGCCCGACGCCGGCGCCGGCCTGCCATACGTCGTTACCTGCCATGCGGCGGGCGTTTTTGCGGTTACGCCGTGAATTTACGGCCGCGTATCGCACGATCGCTGATGCGATTGCTACCTTGAGCTCGCCGCGCGTACAGCGCCGGTCAGCGCCGCGGGTGTCCGCGGCATCGATCGCTTCGCGGCCGGCCGCAGGCGTGGGTTCGGCTGCAGCTCCGCCGGCCCAAGTGGCTACGTGGCGTGATGAGACAAAGATGCTGACCGTCGAATGGCGGCTCCGCGAGCTGCAAACCCGCGTGCCGCCGGGCATGTGGCTTCAGCCGCGTTTTATACGGCCGGCTCCGCCAAGTTTATTGGCCGACCTGGCGTACGTTCCCCTCGCGGACCGGTGACATCGGCCCCTGGTGCCAAGGGCGTCTTGCGACCGGCCTGGTAGGTATCGGTCTTGCGATACGTTGTTGGTTCGCGCCTGATCGCGGCGCGGTCACGCTGGCTGCTGTTGCTGCGCTGAGGGTGGATATCGTTACGGAAGTCGTGGATGCCTTTCGGATCTTGCGCCGCGTTTACAAGGACTGCCCGCGACGCTTTCGGTTTGCCTTGTGGCTGTCCGCCCCGCGGACGGGTGATACCGTTTTCGCGGGGTGCCGTGAGTGGTACCGTTTCCGCGGCACGCCTTGCGGTTGTCCGCCCCGCGGACGGGTGAAACCGTTTCCGCGGGTGAAACCGTTTCCGCGGCATGCCTTGCGGTTGTCCGCCCCGCGGACGGGTGATACCGTTTTCGGGTGATACCGTTTCCGGGTGGTGATACCGTTTCCGGGTGATACCGTTTCCGGGAGTGATACCGGTTCCGACCACCACGGCTGCGGCGGCATCGCGGCATCCGCCTGACCGGCTCGGTACCTCACAAAAAGTTAGCTGACGGCGCTACCCGTAATTGCACCGCGATCTGGTTTGAGTAATGCGCCCACGGCGGCTACTAGTCCCAAGCCGCCGACGACCCACAACATGGCGCCAGCGCTCCCGACTTCAATGCGCAAACTGCTGGTACCATATTCGCGCAGGCCCCAACGCAAGGCAACCCAACCGGCGATGGACCCGATGCTGCAAAGCAACGCGAAGGCGCCGATGCGGCGACCGCACGTGCCACGATACGCCGCAAAAAAACCGAGCCCGAGAAGCAGCAGGGCAGGGATGAATATCGCGCTCATGGCACGCGCGCCAAGCAGGGCATCGTCCACATCACTACGCAACGGCTGCAGTGCTTTGGGTAGATGCGCCGTGGCAATTTGGGGCAGTTTACCGGCCAAGGTGTGGCGGGTGTTTTCGCCATTAATCACCAAGTCGCGCGCCGAAAACCCTTGCTCGAAAAAGCCCTTTTTGATTGTTAACAACGGCATGAAAATGGCGATCGTGCCGGCTAAGCCAGCAGCGATCAGGATGTACTTCCAAGGCCGGACGCCCGTGCGGTTGGCGATGCCGCGCACTATTTGGTGGCGGGTGGCGTGGTACCGCGCACGGCGTCAGCGTTGCTTTTGATTGAGGAGCTCGGGGCCGTCGGCGCGACGGCCGCAAATGCCCCCGTGGCTCCGCCGCTCGCTCGCAGCGCTGCAGTTGCGGCATTGAAGCGCTGGTCGAGTACTGCCCAATTCAAGTTGGTAAAAAATGCGTCAATGTACTTACTATGGCCGGCCCCAAAATCGATTTGATAGGCGTGTTCGAACATGTCGAGCACCATGATTGGTTCGCCCGCAACCACCGCTTGATCATGGCCACGGGTGCCAACAATGCGCAAATCACCGCTGAGCCGTGACAATGCAACGACCACCCAGCCGGACCCGCCGCCGAGCGACATGGCGGTAGCGCGAGTCAATTCTTCCCAGCGCGCTTGGCTGCCAAACTGCGCTGTCAACGCACGCAGAAATTGCCCCGCCGGTTTGCCATCACCGCCGAGATTGCCAAAGTAACGCTCGTGCAAGTTCATTGAGTTGGTAAAGGTCAGCTCGCGTTCGCGCAACCCCGAAACCTGAAAGCCCGAGGTATCTTTGGTGATGCGGTCGAGTTCAATTTCAACCTTGTTGAGATTTTTGACCGCGGCGGCGTAGTTGTTATTGTGGTGTGACGTCAGCATCTTTTCTGACAGGCCGCGCAATTTGCGTGGATCAAACGGCAGGGGCACCACGGTGTGGGATCCAGCTGCGCGAGGCGTAATGTCAGGCGGTGCCATACGTTTGGCGGCTGCGACACTCGGAAGGATGGCGGTTGCAGCAGCAGCGCCAGCAACTGAAACAAGCATTTCACGGCGATTCATGGCGGCACTGTAATGGGAAATAGCGGACTTGGTAGCGTTCCCGCGACTTTTCCGAGGTCGACACCCATGGGTTGGCTGCGCTGGGTTGGCTGCGCTGGGTTAGCTGCGCTGGGTTGGTTGTGCTGGCACCGCGACCTCCGGCCAGCGTTTTGGATTGCGAATCGCGTGTAGCGGCTTTGACCGTTGGGCCAAGGCATCGTCCTTGCCAGATACCGAGCGTCGGAGTACCGTACACTTATGTTCGGACGCCCTCCTCAGCTGGCTTGGCGCAAGCGCGCGAGCCGCTTGGTGGCAGTGGTCGCCACGGTAGTGATGGTCCTTTGTGCCAACATAACCAGAATTGCCGCGGCTGGGCTGCATTATGGCAGCATGCAGTGTTGCTGCGGCGTCCACCAAAGTGACCAAGAATGTGGTTGTCCTGATTGTCCCGCGGCGCACAACGCCGCCGATCGTCACGATGACGACGCCCACGATGGCGAGCGCCAACCCAACGGCCCCGGTGCGCCAAGCATGAACCGCTGTGGTCCATCCGCGACCGTTGTGGCCTTGAGCGCCGAACTTCCATGGGGGCCGGTACTGCTGACGTACGACCTGCCCGCAATCACTTTAATTTTTGCAGCACAGCCACCGAGGCCCATGATTTCCTTGTTGCGAGGCGCACCTGATGCCCCGCCGCCGCGTTGCGCGTGACGTAGCAACTCGATCGCTACCATGGTTCGACCGCACGTGCCTTGCAACGTGTGTCGCTGGCCCGTGCTGGCCTGGTTATTCACGTTCGATGGAAAGTAATGCGTCATGTTTAGGTTTGGATTCTATGTAGCAATAGCGACCAGCGTCGTCGCAGGCAGCATGCTCGCTGACGCGTGGGCGCAGACGTGTCATGACATGCCGATTGCGCTCGCCGCAGGTACGCCGCGTGAATCTGGGTCGGAGCCACTTGGGATTTCGATGACGCTGCGCAATCAGTTCACCACATTGCCGGGCGGTACTTTCGTTGGCACCAATCCGCAACTGGGCTACCAGCGCGGCCGCTGGGCTGGTTTGGTCGGCTTGCCAATGTATCGTACGGCCGTTGGTGAAGCGGTCACCGGCGTTGGCGACCTCACGATGGAAGGCTCGGTTCGGCTGTGGCGCAGCAGGCACGTTGCGGTGGCAGTTGCAGTCGCCACAACTGCGCCGACCGGCGACGCCAACCAGTCGTTGGGCATGGGGCACTGGATGGTGATGCCCAGCGCAGCGGTGAGTTGGCAGCACAATCGATGGACCAGCACCGCGATGATTGGCGGTGGCAAAGCCCTGGGCGATACCATTGGCACCCACCACCATCACGGCGCCACGGGGTTTCCAATGGTCAATCCAATGAACCAGTTCGAAGCTAACGGCATGGTCCGGGTGGCCGTTGCAGTAACGCCGCAACTCGCACCCGAGGCTCTCGGCAGCGTCGCCTTGCCCCTCGAAGACTCTGGTGTTACGCGAGCGCTTGCGGGGATTGGCGCGACGTATTCACAAGGGCCATGGCGGCTGCGCCCGGCCGTGCAACTTGGAGTTAAGGGTACACCTTTTACCGCTCGCATCACGTTTGATGTGGGCTACGCACTTTAGGAGTTATTTTATGATTCGCTTGATACTTCTTAGTAGTTTCATTAGTGCTGTCGCGTTGGGTTGTGGCAGTGACGCCAAAAGTGCCGTTGATGCCGCCCCGGTTGATGCCGCACAAGTTGATGCCGCACCGACGCGCACGATTGCCGAGACCCGAACGGTGGCGTCGCAAGATTCGCTGGAAGGAACCTTCACCGCAAAAAAGACGGATCGTATCGTTATCACGCTGACTAGTACCGGACCCATTGATTGGAATATCCATGGGCATGCCGATGGTGCCACGCAGATTGTCAAAGGCGAGCGCGACGTGACCACAGTAAATTACTCGTTTACCCCGCTAGCCGACGGCGACTGGTTTATCATCATGGCCAACAAAGGTGCCACATCCGTCGACGTGCAAGTTCGCTTCGAAGTGTATGGCTCGGCTACGCTGGTATGGAATTAAGTTAAGAACTAAAGGAACAGTTATGAAAAATCTTACAATTGCATCAATGTTGGCGGCGCTGGTATTAAACGCCGCGTGTAGCGATCACAGTCATGCCGTCGTGGGTGAGCCCACCGGCGCGGTTTGTCCAACTGCTTCAACGCTTACGTACGTCACGTTCGGTAAAGCGTTTTTGGACAAATACTGCGTCGAATGTCACGACGCCAACAAAACCGGTGCAGCTCGGCAGGGCGCGCCTGAGTTTCACGATTTCGACACGCTAGTCGGCCTCAAACAAGTCTCCGATCACGCCGACGAGTATGCTGGTTCGGGTCCTGCGGCAACCAATTTGCTGATGCCCGAAGAAAACGGCACACGCCCGATTCCCACGCTGGCCGAACGCGTGCAGTTCAGCGAGTGGATTGCCTGCGGTGTAAAGTAGGTCCCGTTAAAAAACACCCCGAGCGCCCAGCGACGGAATCGGTACAAATTCGGTCGTCGCTTCACGCTCGGTGTAATCGCGATTGTAATTGTACTGCACTACGCGCGCGTTACGGTACAGGTTCGCGACGTCGACAAACGCCGTGAGAGTCCAGTCTTTAAAAGTCCACGTCCGTTCGGCGCGTAGATCGAGTTGATGATTCAAGTCGAGCCGTGCGCCGTTGATTGTGCCAAAGGTCGGAATAAAGCGATCGACCAGGGCATCGTAGCTGGCGCTTGTTACGTCGGTAAACGGCGTGCCACTGAGCAGGCTCATGCGGCCACTAAATAACCAGGCCCGCCACTTGTAGCTGGTCACCGCGGACGCATTGTGGGTTTGGTCGAAGTCGGAAAGCCGGCGCAACGAGGTGGCGGTGTCGCGGCGCTCCGACCGTGAGAGTGAGTACGCAAGCCAGCCGTACCAACTGCCTTTGTTGTAGCGCGCCAACAATTCAAGTCCATAACTGCGACCCGAACCCACCGAAAAATATGGCAGCCCGTCAGCACTGGTTTGGCCGCGCAACGTTGAGGTCAAATCGGTGCGTCGTGAATAAAATCCCGAAACCGCGACGGTGGAACCTTCGACAACCGGGGTTTCGACGCCCAACACATATTGCGCAGCGATTTCTGGCACCAAATTAGTTGCCGCACCTTGGGCATTGGCATCGGGGCCACGAGCGTAGCGGCCCATCGCGCCTTTGACCGAAACCTTGCCAAATTTTTGTTCGAGCTGCAGCCGCGGCAGCACCGCACCCGCTTGTTGCCGGCTGAAATATTCGGCGCGCACGCTCGGGGTCATACGCAAGGTTTTGTTCAAATCGAGATCAACGGCGAGATACGCTGCGAGGTAGCGGCGGTTGAACTGATTTTGGTACTGCAGCAATGGTTGTTCGCCAAGCTTGATCGGCGGTTCACCTTCGGCCCGAGGCACCGGCGCAAGCACATCGACTTTGTAGTTTTCCGTTGTGGCTTCGACGCCAGCGCGGAACTGGCCGGACTTCCACGGCACGCGCACATCGTCGCGGAACGTGACCGGCAGTAAAT
>JAGPDK010000626.1 GCA_018057605.1 Kofleriaceae bacterium
CACCACAATCGCTGCACCACTCACCCAACTCGCTCGCTGCGACGACAAAAATACCACCACATCCGCAATTTGCTCCGGCGCCCCAAACCGCCCAAACGGCAATTCACGCGCTACAAACTCGGCCATTTTTTCGGGCTCCGCCAAAACTCGTTTATCCCAGCCGCCGCCCGGAAACCGGACGGAACCAGGGGCCACACTGTTGACACGAATGTTGTCGACGGCGTAGTCGCGCGCCATCGCTTTGGCCAATGCTTGCACACCAGCTTTGCCAACGTTGTAGCCCGGTGCGCCGCCGGCTTCGCGGCCCCAAATCGAGGAAATCATGGTGATGACGCCACCACCGCGTGTGCGTAAATGGGGGATTGCACGTTGCGCGATGCGCTGGCTGGCCCACAAATTCATGTCGAGCGATTGTGCGAAATCGGCATCATCCATATCTGCGCAATGCCGCGCGAACGATTTGCCAACGTTACAAACCACGATGTCGATGCCGCCAAAATGCGCGACGGTTTGTTGCACCGCTGCATCGGCGCCCGCAGCCGTCGTGACATCCGCTGCAATTGCATGAACCTGCGCACCTGTAATAACCATTTCAGTCACCGCGTCGTCGAGGCCGGCTGCGCCGCGCGCAATCGCTGAAATCTTTGCGCCTTCGCGGGCCAAACCCAACGCAATGGCGCGCCCAATGCCGCGCGATGCCCCTGCAACCAACGCAACTTTACCGTCGAGGGCGAGGTTCACGACACAATCTCCCAGGTGTCGCCCCATAATGCTTGCGCTCCATCGACGCGCAAGGTTGCACCGCTGATGAACTGGGCAGCAGGCGAGGCTAGGAAAATAATCGACGCTGCAACTTCTTCACAACTGCCGATGCGCTTGAGTGGGGTTTGCGAAATCCCACGTTCGAGCAGCTGCGCTGGATAGCGCTCGGTGCCCGACGATTTGATGATGCCCGGTGCAATTGCATTGACCAGGATGCCAAATTGCGACCACTCAACCGCCAGCGACATGGTGAGGTTTTCGACCCCTGCGCGCGCTGCACCAGTATGCGACATGCCCGGGAACCCACGATAAATTTGTGCAATGACGTTGATGATGCGGCCGTGTTTACGCGGAATCATCGACTGGTTGGCGACTTCACGGCACAGATGAAATGTGCCGACCAAGTTGTTTTTTACAACCGCTAAAAATCCGTTGGGCGAAATCAACTGTGCCGGTGAAGGAAACTGACCCCCGGCGTTGTTGACCAAAATATCGACTCCACCCCAGCGTTGGCACACCGCTTTGACAAAGGTTTCAACTTGCGCAGGTTCGCGGATATCACATTGCTTCGCCATCGCGCGATCGATACCAAACGCGGCACCGGCGGCTTCGAGGCCCGGCAACGCTGCCGTAAGTTTGGCTTCGGTGCGGCCACAGATGGCCACGCGCGCGCCGAGCCGCGCCATTTCCGTTGCGGTAGCGAGGCCAATGCCTGAGCCGCCACCCGTGATGATCGCGACTTGGTCGCGCAAAATGCCAGGGGCAAACACCTGCTGCGATTGGGCGGATGGAACTTCCATGTCGCGACTCTACACGAACTTGTTCACGGCCCATCGCTGCGATGAAACAACACATTCGATTTTTGTGATTAGGGTTCTTCGTCGACGCCGGGTAACCCGAGTTGTGGCTGGGCGGCTAACTCGTGATCACCGTCGAGTTTCAAGTTGCCGAATTCGTCGACGTAGTTGGCCACTAAACGCGCCGCCGCTACTGCATCGATCGCGCGTAACCGGGTCAGCGCGGCCGCGACGATATCTTGCCAGCCCACTATTTTTCGGCCCGAATCAACCAGGTTGGCTTCAATGTCGCGAGCTAGCCGGCGCGCGTCATCGGCGCGTACGTTGGCTCGCCGCCGACCGATGCGCTCCAACGCTTGCACCAGCTTGTCACCATCGAACGGTTCGATGCTGCCGTCGCGCTTCTGTACGCGCAGCCCCGGTGAGCCAACTTTTTCGTAGGTAGTAAAACGGCGCTTGCAGGTGCCGCACATGCGCCGCCGCCGCAACCCGTCGGAGACCACCCGGGTTTCGGTAACACTAGAGTCATTGGCGCAATAAGGGCACTGCACCCCATAATGTTACTTCGAATCGTCGATACAGCGAAATTTTGCCATCAAACTAGGTGTCCCAGAGGCGTCCGACATCCGATACACCACACCAGCTGGGCCGGTGGCCAGGACCTCGGCAAAGCCAATACCAACGCCAATTCGACGGGTAATACGCGGTGCGGTAGCGCTGGCAGCCAGCCGCCAGGTTGCCCAATCTTCGACGGTGTAGGTCGAAAGCGCATCGAATAAATTGGAGCCGATGACCATCCGGTTTTGGGCATCCAACGCGCAGTCGGCCAGCCCACCCGGGGCGGCCACCGCAAAGCGCCGGTCGCGTTGCGCGGCTAGCTTGCCTGCATTCCAAGTGACGCAATACGCGTTGCCGTCGGCTTTGCCGATAGCCAGGCCGACACAGCCTTGGCCGTCTTTGCCGGCAGCGGCGGTGAGGTCAGGTTGTAAGCACAAGCCTTCATAGTTGCGGCCACAATTGGTGCCATCGGCAACGCACGCCATCGCGTCACCAGCTGGAGGTTTGCTACCCAGGCCACCGTTTTTGCGCCAGGTGGTATCAACCGCGCCGATGGGGTAGGGCTCGCCGATTTGGACAAACCGAGCATTGGGTGTTGGCTTTGCAGCAGCTTGCCAGCGATACACCCACCCGGCCGAGGTGACGCCGTAGATCAACCCATCCGCAGCGCTGAGTGCTTCCACGTCATCGCTGGTCGCGCCCAGCGGTAATTTGCCCTTTTCAAGTAGTGCGCCGGTGTCGGCGTTGATGATCGCGTAGTCACCATGGTTGCCGCTGTCGCCAACCACTAGCAATGCGGCCGTGCCATCGATCATCACGGGGGCGGCGCCTGATGCTTCGGCTAGGTCCACCGATTCGGCAAAGGGCAACAATGTGCAGCCGGCGATGTTGGTTGCCGCCGGGGCCGGTGCGGTTGGGTCTTCGGTTGCTGCAGTCGGTGCGGTAGCGGG
>JAGPDK010000157.1 GCA_018057605.1 Kofleriaceae bacterium
CGCTATAGATGTGACGTTCAAGCGGCTCGAACGCTGCACTCACATGTGAATAGCGTGACCCAACGCGTCCTCGGTGGCCTCTTTGATGGCTTCCGCAAACGTTGGATGCGCATGAATCGTATATGCCAAGGACTCGGCGTTGACTTCGGTGGTCTTGGCCAGCGTCATCTCGGCGATCATATCAGTGACCGCAGGCCCAATCATGTGCGAGCCAACCAAGGCGCCGGTCTCGGCATGCCAAATTACTTTGACAAACCCAGGGTATTCACCGGCCGCCATGGTGCGCCCCAGTGGCTTAAACGGAAACTTGCCGACCTTGATCGGAATATTCTGCGCCCGCGCTTTGGCCTCGGTGAGGCCCAGCGATGCAATTTCAGGATGACAATACGTGCACGCCGGGATGGCGTCGTAACGCACCGGATTGGCGTGGTGGCCAGCAATGACTTCGGCAACGTACACACCTTCCGCCGATGCCACGTGCGCAAGGCCACGGCCCGCAACATCACCGATGGCCCACAGATTATCGCCAGCCTTACAATGTTCGTCGACTTTAATAAAGCCGCGCTCCAGCACCACGCCGTTCGCTTCTAACCCAATGTTTTCAGTATTCGCCGTGGTGCCGACCGCGACCAGCAACACATCGACTTCTAATGTTTCGCTACTAGCGACCGCGCCGGCTTCCGCCGGCTGCGCCGATTCGATTGTCAAGGTAACGCCACTGGCCGTGCGGGTAGCTGCGCTGAGTTTTTTAGCCGTCATGCACTTGATGCCGCGCTTACTAAAAGCTCGACCTAATTCGGTTGAGACATCAACATCTTCATTGGGCACCAAGCGTGGCGCGTATTCGATGATGGTGACATCAACGCCGAGCGCCGCATAAAAAGACGCAAACTCGACGCCAATAGCGCCAGCACCCAACACGGCCAACCGTTTGGGTACTTCGGGCAAGGTCATGGCGCGGCGATATTCAATGATGCGTTCACCGTCGAGCACAATGCCGGGTAACGACCGCGCGCGGGCACCGGTCGCAATGATCACATGTTTGGCTTCGAGGTTGGCAACCGCCTGATCGGCGCCTTGCACTGCAATCGTGTGCGGGCGCCACGGGCCACTACGCGTGCCTAACGTTGCGGTGCCGACGATGTGGTCGATCTTGTTTTTACGGAACAAGTAGGCCACGCCTTTGGAAATCTGCGCTGAAATATCGCGGCTGCGTTTAATGATCGCTGGGAAATCAAAGCGCACGCCGTCGACGATAATGCCAAATTCTTTGGCGCGATGAATCAACTCGAGGACTTCAGCCGAGCGCAATAGCGCCTTGGTTGGAATACAGCCCCAGTTGAGACAAATGCCACCGAGGCCTTCGCGTTCGACGCATGCGACTTTTAACCCAAGCTGAGCCGCGCGAATCGCAGCCACATAACCGCCGGGGCCAGCGCCGATAATCACCACATCATAAGTCGTAGTTGTCGACATAGTTACAACGCCAAGGATTCAGGGTGTTCGAGTAAATCAGCAAATGCGATCAGCCATTTGGAGCCCAACGCGCCATCGATTACGCGGTGATCGCAGCTCATCGACACGGTCATACGTTTACCCGCGACAACCGCGCCATCTTTGACTACGGCCGCATCCAACACGGCGCCCACGGCCAAGATGCCAGCTTCGGGCGGGTTTAGAATCGCGGTGAATCGCTCAATACCAAACATGCCCAAGTTCGAAATGGTGAAGGTCGAACCGGTAATTTCGTGGGCTTTGAGGCCACGCGATTTTGCTCGCTCGGCAAGGTCGCGAATCTCGGCTGCGATTGCGCCAATGCCTTTAAGGTCAGCATCACGCACCACCGGGGTAACCAAGCCATCTTCGATCGCAACGGCGATACCAACATGGACCCGATGGTGACGACGAATCAAATCGCCTTCCCAACTTGCATTACATTCCGGCACCCGCCGCAGCGCCAAGGCGACGGCTTTCACGACTAAATCATTGACGGAAACTTTGCCGCGATCACCAAGCAGATCGTTAAGCTTCTGGCGGAAGGCGAGCAACGGTGCCGCATCAATACTGCGCTGCAAATAGAAATGCGGAATGTCACGTTTGGCCTCAGTCAAGCGCACGGCAATGCGCTTGCGCATATTAGACGCTGGGATATCGGTGTAATCACCGACGCTATCGGTGTGCATCGCCGCAGCCGCAGCGGGTGCGCGCACAGCAAGCGCGGTGCTGGCACCCGGCGGCATTGGCGCTGGCGGTGCGGCATGTGGCAACGTGTTGCTCACCGGACCTGACGCCATAGCCGCCATCGGGGCCTGCGGAATCGCATCAGTTGCAGCGCGCACATCGCGTTCAACGATACGACCACCTGGGCCGGTGCCGGTCAAGTTGCGCAGATCAATGCCAAGCTCAATGGCGAGTGACTTGGCGAGCGGCGACGCCAACACCTGGCCACGTGGTGCAGCGACGACCGGTGCAGCGACGACCGGTGCAGCGACGACCGGTGCAGCGACGACCGGTGCAGCGACAACCGCTGGGGCAGGGGCCGCCGCTGGCGCAGCAGCGGCAACAACCGCCGGGGCTGGGCTAGCCACCGGCGCCGGCGCTGCCGTGGTGCCGGTCGCCGTTTCGCGCGCAGCTTGCGCCAGCAGGGCCGTGATGTCCTCACCGGCTTTGCCCATGATCATCACCGGCGCACCAAGTTTTACGGTATCGCCTTCTTTGACTAAGAACTTGAGCAGCACGCCGCTGTCCTCAATATTAAAATCCATGTTGGCTTTGTCGGTTTCGACTTCGGCAATCAAATCGCCGGGGTTAACCTTATCGCCTTCTTTTTTGGACCATTTGACCAACACGCCCTCTTCCATGGTGGGCGACAGTTTGGGCAGACCAATGATTTGAGCCATACAATTTTTCCTTTAGCGCCAAGCAATCGGCAACGTTATCGAAAACGTCGTCGCAAACACGGTGATTCGTTAGTCGAGATACAGCGCGCGGCGGACCGCAGCAATTACATCGCCGACTTGCGGTTGCACTTCGATTTCCAGATTTTTGGCGTACGGCATTGGTACGTCGTCTGAGGTCACCCGTTCAATCGGCGAGTCGAGCGCATCCATGCATTGCAATTGCATTTGGTACGCAACTTCGGCGCCATACCCAGCCAACGGCCAACCAACTTCAACAATGACACAACGTCCGGTTTTACGTACCGAGGTTGCCAACGTCTCAACATCAAGGGGGCGCAAGCACCGCACATCAACCACTTCGGCTTCAATGCCATCGGCCGCCAAAAGTTTGGCAGCGTCGAGACAGGTCCACACCATTTTCGACCAGGCAATGAGCGTGATGTGTTTGCCCGGCCGTTTGATATCGGCCTTACCAAACGGAATCAGGTACTCGCCGTCGGGCACTTCCCAGGTTGAGTTGTAAAGGGTTTCGCCTTCCATGAACACCACCGGGTTGTCTTCTCGGATGGCGGTTTTCAACATGCCTTTAGCGTCATACGCCGTCGACGGCATCATTACTTTGAGCCCCGGCACGTTGGCGTAAAAACTTTCGAACGATTGCGAATGTTGTGAACCAACTTGCACCGCTGGCCCACTTGGCCCGCGAAACACCATCGGCACATTGTATTGGCCGCCCGACATTTGGAACATTTTGGCCGCGGCGTTAACGATTTGATCGATCGCAACCAACGAAAAGTTCCAGGTCATAAATTCGATAACCGGCCGCAAGCCAACCATCGCGGCGCCAACGCCAATGCCAGCAAAACCCAGCTCGGCAATCGGTGCGTCGATAATGCGCTTGGGGCCAAATTTTTGCAGCAACCCTTGGGTCACCTTATAGGCGCCGTTGTAGTAGCCAACTTCTTCGCCCATAATAAATACATTGGCGTCGCGCTCCATCTCTTCGCGCATCGCCTGATTGAGGGCTTCTCGGTAGGTAATGACTGCCATGGGGTCCTCTTAGCGCTTTTCTACGTAGGAGTGATAATCATCCGCGGGCGCTGATTCTTCAGCGAAACGCACTGAGTCTTCGATTTCGATCCGCACGTCTTCTTCAAGCGCTTCGATGGCAGCTTCGGTCATGCCGAGCGCCAACAAGTTTTCGCGAGTGCCGTTGAGTGGATCTTTGCGTTTCCACTCTTCGACTTCCTCTTTGGTCCGATACAACCCCGGATCACTCATCGAGTGGCCGCGGAAGCGGTAGGTCAAAATTTCGATCAGCGTAGGCTCGCTGGTCGTGCGCGCGCGTTCAACGGCCTCGGCAATTCGCCGCTTCACTTTGATTACATCGTCGGCGTCGAAACGATCACGGGCCATGCCGTGGGCCAATGCACGCAACGAAACATCGTTGACTGCGAACGAGCGATCATTGGGCGTGCCCATCGAATATTGGTTATTTTCGCAGATGAAAACAATCGGCAGCTTCCACAACGCTGCGAGCGCGATGCCTTCGGTGGTGCCGCCGATCGTGGACGCACCTTCACCAAAAAAGCACAGCGTGACGCGGCCGTCGTTGCGATACTTCGACGCAAACGCCGCGCCGGCGCCGATCGGCACGTGACCGCCGACGATGCCGTGGCCACCCAAGAAGTTGGTCGCCTTATCGAACAAGTGCATCGAGCCGCCCAGGCCTTTAACCAAGCCGGTTTTTTTACCCCAGAGCTCAGCCATGATAGGTCGCGCCGCCACACCCTTGGCATACGCATGCCCGTGCTCGCGATACGTTGCAATCACGTAATCTTCGGGTCGCAGCGCCGAGATGGCGCCAACACAGACAGCTTCTTGCCCAATAATCAGGTGCAAAAAGCCGCCAATTTTGCCCGTTGAATAGGCTTTGGCGCAGGCTTCTTCCATGCGGCGAATGGCCAACATTTGCCGATACAGCGGCGCTAACTCAGCGGTAGTTGTCGTCGGCGGTGCGGACGCATCCGACGCAACCCTTACGGTTTCCGGGGTAGTCATCGCGGCGGACCATACCCTTGGCCAAGGCTAGAAGGCACGATCTTGGTGGCAAAAAATCTGATCGCATCGATCAACTTGCTCACTACCCGGTGCGGTACGGCACGCGGTGGGATCTCGCCGACTCGTTGCGTCAGCGGCGACTAAACAAGGGACTTCCCCGTCTGATCATTGATCTCCGTTTCCTCTCATATTTTCACATCTTGGGAATTTGGGACGTGACGGCGGGGATGCCCCGCCATGACGCCTCCAGCGGATGCAGATCTACCCACGTGGGGCCGGCAGCGCAGCCAAGTGAACGGTGGAGGGGCAGTGGCTGAGCAGGGACAAGCACGGTCATTGGCTGCGGCATTTGATAGCGATGACGAGCGTACCGCGCCATTCACGATCGGCGGGCGCGTTGGCGGGCGCATGCCAAAGTTGAATTGGCGATAGTTGTCGATTTGAATGCGCTGATTGGTGTTGGGTGTGTGCACGGTAGTGCGTCCGAGTTTCGGACTTTAAGTTCCTTTGCAAAAACAGGAACAATATTAGTCGATTATGTTGACGTGATTTTCCTGGTAAGAATATTCACGTCGACTATCAGCACACAAAAGGCTAGTGCAACGCTGTCATGTTCGCGGCATGAGCCGATCGTCGGCGTCGATGAATTTGTTGCATCACACCGAGGCTTCGCAGCGCCGTGAGCCATTCACGGCTTCGAAAAAACAGGTGATAGAATGGCGGCGGCACAAGTTGCGGCGCCGCGCACGGTGACGCGGCGAACCCTCGACAACGGCATGGTTAGGGTTGAAGTTGTACTGCCCACCGACGCAGCGGCGACGGTTTGGGCGGCGCTGAATGCTGCGTCCGCTAAAGCAGGTGCGGAACCGTCGCCCGCAGAACCGCCCCCCCCGCGGATCATCGAACTAACAAAGCACCAACGTCTGCCGCCCGTGGACGGCAGCGTGCCGATGCGTTCATGGACACTATCCAGGATCGCTTGCGCGGAAATCGACCACCGCAACCGGATCATCGACGCCCAACCAGCCCGCACCACCAACGTTGGCCAGGGACGTGGCCTCGCGGCGCTCCACGATACTCACTCGGCGCTCGCCATTACGGCCCACACCAACGCGTCAAAATGGACAGGCGGCCGGCTCGACTATACGAGGTGCATCGACTATTTGGTGTGAGGCGCGGCGGTCGAGCAAGCGGTCAACACCAGGGCCTCAAGCGTTGGGAAACCCGCGGCATGATCATCGAAAATGTGACGAATGCCCAGCTTGCCCGTCCCATCTGCGCCACATTCAACTGACAAGTCGCCAGCATTCAACCCGCTGCGCGTGTCTGCGCGCGATTGCCACCGATCATTTTTTGACCGTTGCTGTTTACCTGACAATTGTTACTTGATGTTGATGTTTACGTTGCCCGAGCCATCGATGAAACTCTCACCGACGAGCGGTGCGCCTGTGAGTTTCGTCGCGGTGATTTTCACCTTGATTACCGCATTAGGCATTTTGTCGATCGGAAACGAGCCGGCGGCACATGGCACCGGGTCGAAGGCAAAGGCCACGGCGTTGTCTTCGCTGGTAAATTCCAGCTTCATGCGATCGATACCCGTGCAGGTCGCGCCCGACGGGGTGTTGCCATTAATCGTCCAGTTTACACGAATCGTGCGCAACGTGGCTTTGTCGGCGCACACCTTGGATTGATCGCAGATCAGGTTGGGCACCGAGCCGCCACAATCACTATCATTAGAACACGCCAGACCGGTGTGATCGGTTTCGTCCGCGCACCCGCCACCCAAGGCCATCGCAGCGACCACGGTGACAAAAGCTAGTTTCAATCCGTGAGTTTGCATACAGCATGCGTATCAAGGGCCAACGCTGGACGCAATATTGTCGACGAAGGTAAATTCGATTGCTGGAAAACATGGTCATTTCGGCGGTTTGCCGTCGAAAACGCAACCGGCGGTGAAGCTGATTGGTGCCGCAGGATGAATTTCGGCGGCCGGGGTGTTACAAGACGCTACTTCTATGCGCACTCGCTTATCGCGCTCCTATCGTTTTGAATCGGCCCATTTTTTGCCCAACGTGCCCCCGGGGCACAAATGCGCCAACATGCACGGCCACTCGTACAACATCGAAATTGTCATCGAAGGCGATATTGACCCGCACACCGGCTGGCTGATGGACTTTGCTGATATCGATGTACACGTTGCACCGTTGGTCAAAATTCTCGACCACCATGTGCTCAACGAAGTTGTCGGGCTAAGCAATCCGACCAGCGAACTGCTCGCCGTGTGGTTGTGGGGCAAGCTAACGGCCACCCTGCCGCTGGCCGAAGTAAGCGTGCAAGAAACTGTTAGCTCGCGCTGCACCTATCGAGGCCAGTGAGCCGTGAGTGTGTATCGTAATCTACACACGCCACGTGACACCACGCGCTTGCGGGTTGTCACGTTAAACCTTTGGGGATTGTCAGCGCCGCTCGATCGGCGCCTGGCCTTGACGATTGCGCAACTGCGACAGCTCGACCCCGATGTGATTTGTTTGCAGGAAGTCCGGCCGCTCAACGGTGCCAACGGGCCGACCACGGCCGACGCACTTGCCACAGCACTAGGGATGCACGCCGAGTATCGCGCCACCATGGAGTGGGCGGGCCAAAGTTTGGCTGGTTCAGCCGCAGGCCAAGAAGGGCTGGCCGTGCTCACGCGCAGCCAACCCGCAGCGGTTGGTTTTTTTGAACTACCTCAATCGCGGGCCCATGAAGGACGGGGCTTGTTGTCAGTGTTGGCAAATGTCGAACATGGTCCCATTTGGATACACACCACACATTTGCACTACCGATTAGATGATGGCGTCGCGCGCGAAGAACAAGTCGTCGCCGTCGACGAAATCATCCGCAACTACGGACGCGACAATGATAGTGCACCGCAGATTCTATGCGGCGACTTTAATGCCACGCCGGATTCCGACGAAATCCGTTTCTTGCGTGGACTCACCACGTTGCCGCATGGTGGCAACCGTCGACGCACTCATTTTCAAGACGCCTGGTTGCGCTTACATTGTGAACCGGAGCGTGGCGACGGACCACTGCAAGGCATTACCTGGTCCAGCGATAACGAACACACGCGGCCACTGCGCTCGCTCGATATCGACCGCCGTATTGATTATATATTTGTCACGTCGCGAAAACGCGATGGCCGCGCCTCAGTGCTGCGATGCGACGTGGTCATGACCGAGCGCGAAGGCGAGGGCGCCGATGCAATTTGCGCTAGCGATCACTATGGCGTGATGGCAGACATTCAGATCGCCGCAAGCGCCCCCGTCGCGATTCCAGCTGGATAGTACCTCGCATCCTAAGTTCGATCAGGGTTTGGCGTTCTCGCTCCCAAGCGTTCGCTTGGTTCGCTCCACATCCAGCCCCTTCGGGTGAGGCCGGGGAAAACCCCGTGCGTGCCCCCCCCCTTGATGCTCGGTCCTCGTTGCATTTTCGTTTCGTACCGCTAGTCAGCCAGGAACTCTGAACGGACTTAGGATCTGCGGTACTAGTTACTGCGGCAGCCCGGCTTTGATGGCGGCGATAACCGTTGGATCATTGGGGGTAGTTTGCGGTTTGAACCGGGTGATGGTTTTGCGATCCGCTGACACTACGAACTTTTCGAAATTCCAACGGATGTCACCTTGGTAACCAGCACCGTCGGTCAAAGCGGTCAATTCTTTATAAATGGAGTGACGGCCCGGGCCATTGACTTCAACTTTTTCCATCATGGGAAACGTGACACCGTAGGTCGCCGAGCAAAACTCAGCGATTTCTGCCGGGGATCCAGGCTCTTGGCCACCGAATTGATTACATGGAAAACCTACGACGGTGAAGCCCTTTTTTGCGTACTCATCTTGCAGCGCTTCAAGCGTGGCATATTGCGGGGTTAGTCCGCACTTGGACGCAACGTTGACGATAAGCAGGGCTTTGCCGTCAAATGCAGCAAGCGAGGTCGGTGAGCCAGATAGCGTCTTAAGTGGAGTCGTAAACATAGTAATTTCCTTGGTGGCAGCGGGCGTTACGGGAGGTACAGGCGCAGCAACCACAGGCGAGGCAACCGCAACGGGCACGTTGGTCGATTTGGACTCAGCGCGACAACCGTTAGCGCCAGCCACGCAAACCAACATCAAGGCCGCGCCAAGCGCCACCTTGCGAGACGACGAATTGTTCATGCCGAGACGTTAGCGTGCCTTGGTTGTTCGGCAAGCATTTACAGTGGCAATCCGTCGGCGAAATGCGTTAGACCTGCGCGGGTATGCGCCACATCTATGCAGACTTTATCGACAAGGTTACCAAACCCGCGCGCTACTTAGGCGGCGAGTATCAGTCGGTGCAAAAAGACCATAGTACCGTCGCAGCCACGGTGTGCTTAGGCTTTCCGGATGTGTACGACATCGGCATGAGCCACCTTGGCACCAAGATTCTATATTCGCTGTTGAACAAAGACGCCCGCGTTGCTTGTGAACGCGTGTTCGCGCCGTGGACCGACATGGAAGCCGAGTTGCGCGAGCGCAACTTGCCGTTGGTCTCCCTTGAAAGCCAACTGCCGCTGCACGAGTTTGATGTGCTTGGCATTTCGTTGCAGTACGAGCTGACGTTTACCAACATGCTCACGCTGCTCGATCTCGGCGGCATCGCATTGCGCACCGTTGATCGCGCGCCCGATGCAACGCTGGTGTTGGTAGGCGGCCCGACGGCGTCCCATCCTGAGCCCTTGGCGGCCTTTATCGACGCGGCCTTCATCGGTGAAGCCGAAGAGTACCTCCCGGACTTAGTCGTCGCGTGGGCGGCGATGCGACTACAAATCCGTGCCGGGGTTCGCACGCGGCGCGATGCCTTAGCCGAGTTAGCGAGCCGTTTTCCGCTGTATGTGCCGGAACTTTACGACACCCTTATCGATGCCGCGACCGGCATGACCGTGGTCGGTGCGCCCAACGATCCACGCGCGCCGGCACGGGTGCAACGCGCGATGCTGGCCAACCTTGATGCGTTCCCATTTCCCTCCGATGCACCAGTGCCCTACGCCGAAGCGATATTCGAACGCGCCTCGGTGGAAATCGCCCGTGGCTGCACCGAAGGCTGTCGATTTTGCCAAGCCGGGATGATTTATCGACCGGTACGTGAGCGTTCGAGTGAATCAATTACCAAAAGTTTGCTCGATGGTGTCGACCGCGCCGGCTATGAAGAAACCGGCTTAACCTGTCTGTCGACGGCGGACTTCTCCAGCATTGCGCCGTTGGTGAAACAAGTTGCAGGCGAATTGCGGCAGCGCGGTGTGTCGATGGCGGTGGCCTCATTGCGAGCGTATGGCCTCGGCGAAGAATTACTCGACGAACTCGCAACTACGCGCATCTCAGGTTTGACGTTTGCGCCGGAAGCTGGCACCCAACGCATGCGCGATGTGGTGAATAAAAACATCACCGAAGCCCACGTTGAAGAGAGTGCTCGTCGAGTATTTGAGCGCGGCTGGCATCGGCTAAAGTTGTATTTCATGATCGGCCTGCCAACCGAGGAAGATGAAGACGTTGCCGGTGTGGTTGCGACCGGCGCACGCATGTTACGCGTCGGCCGGCAATACCTTGGCAAGCGCGCCGAACTCACCGTATGCGTGAGTTCGCATGTGCCGAAGCCACACACGCCCTTTCAATGTTGCGGGCAAAATTCTCACGACGAAA
>JAGPDK010000158.1 GCA_018057605.1 Kofleriaceae bacterium
TCCCACACCTGTTCGAGTGCAGCCACGAGCGCAGCCCGACGTGCGGGGTCGGATCCCGTGCGATCCAATTCAACAAGTTCATCGAGCAAGGCTTGGCGTTTCGCGGCCCGCGCGGCCGCCGCCGGATTGCCGGCTGCCGCGGATTTGGCGCGCGACAACAACGCAAAACCAATGCCAAGCACCAGCACCGCGAGCACCATGATTCCAACGAGCCGCGGCGCCCAAATTTTCCATGCCGGTACTGCAGGAAAACCATGAATGGTCATGATCATCGCTTGCTTCGGCATGATGGAAATTTGCGGCAACACATAAAACCGCCCCTGCGCCGTTTTTTGAAAGCTTCCGGTTGCCCCAGCAGGCACGCTCACGTCGATGTCCGTTGGCGCTGCGATTTCAATGCCGCTTTGGAACGAGCCGAACGGCAAGGCCCAATCCCAGCGCATCGTGCCGCTTTCAACGGGCACCGAAAAGCCACCATGAAACTTGCGGCCGCCCGGCGGAATTGGCCGCAAGATGCGAAATCCTGTGCCTTTATCGACGCTGACTTCGGTCTTGTCTTGATCGGCTAAGATGGCCCCGGTGTGGCCGTGGGGCAGCGGAATCACCAGGCCATCGACCGTCGAGCGATACGGGGCCCAAGAATAGTTGGTGATTTCAAATCGGCCTTGCACGCCCAACATGCGATCTTCGACTTCACCGTGCAAGCTGAAGGAAAACAGGGTCCGTGGATAAATAAACAACGTCACGCTGGTGCCGCGATCGTTGACGATTTGGAACGGCAGCGAACGGTACCGTTCATTGCGCATCTTGGTTTCGGCGTACACGATGGAGCCAACCGGCACCGCCGCCGCGTCGATCTGCGCCATTGGATTCGGATCGGCCGCGCCCCAAGTGAATCGAAAATTGATCGTGCCACCAGACGTCGTCACGTCAAACGCTGTTGAAGAAATCTTCTTGCCATTGACCGTCGCACTCGCAATCAATTTGCCACTCGGCACGTTGCTCACGCGCACACTGCCGTCGGCGGCGGTCTCGGCTTCGATCGGTTGGAATGTTGCACGCTGTGGTTGCGATGGATCGGCTTCAATGGTGACCCGAATATTCGCCAGACCGGCCGGGCCTTGCCTACCTTGCAAGCCAACCACGCGCATATCAAGGGTGTTCTTGAGCAATCCAGGCTGGGCCACAAACGACGACGTGCCATCGGTGTCTTGGGTTCCGGTCGGCATGGCGCCGGTTGTCGTTGCAACCGCTTGGCCGGTGCTGGCGTCAATCAGTTTCACTTCGCCGATGGCATCGGGTGCGCCAGCGAAAGCGACGAGCACTTTGCCTGCGGCGACCGCGCTATCTTGCTTTTCTAAGTTGTTCAGATCATCGGCAGCTGGTGCAGTTGAATCGCGTTTTTCGCCGGAAAGGATCAACCGAATGCCGGCCATTCCATCGACCTGCATCGGTGCAGACATCGTGCGATCAAAAAAGCCGCCACGGGCTAGCAGCGCCATCGCGAAATACGACGTAGCACCGGTTTTATCGAGGCCTTTGAATACCGCGCGCCCTTCGGCATCGGATACTTCACGCAACACGACCACCGAATCATCCGCGCTATAGCCAACTAAGTGCACAAGGATGCCGGCCGGCTTGGTGGCGTCGGTAAGGCTGTCGTAGGCCAAGCGCACGGTAACTTGGCCCCCAGGATCGGCTTGCTCTGGACGAGGCCGCCCAGAAAGCTCCCGCGGTTGCGGCATACCTTGACCACCCGCCATCGGTGCCGACGTGGCACTGGCGTCGGGGGCGGCAGCGGTCGTGGCAGCTGCGGCTGCATCGCTTGAACCACTTGAACCGGCGCTGCCCCACGGCACCGTGCTGAGCATGATTTTGGTGCCGCCGCTGTTGGGCACTTGAAATTGCTGCGACGTGATGGCTTTGCCTTGCGCGTCGACGATTGACGCCTGCACCGTAGCGCCAGGTGGTAACGTTGCAAACGTTGCGCGCCCACTAGCATCGGTGCGAGCAAGTTGTGCTGCACCGTTTACGGTCAAAGTGACATCCGTACCTGCCACAATGTTGCTGGGCGCACCTGCAACGATGCGCACGGTGACAGTACCCACGGGTAATTCACCGCCTGGCAGCGGCCGCCCAATCGCCTCGGCCGGTTGGGCACGCACCAACGATGTAGACGGCAAAAACGCTACCGCACCAAGCAGTGCCACGGCAGCTAAACAGGCTTTCATTTTCACGGCGCAAGCTCCTCAGTTTCAGTACCTTCAGTCGACGTTGGCACCGCCGCTTGCGAATCAACGCTGGCCGCAACGGCTGCGCTTACCGCCGCGACGGGCTCGGTAGCCGGTGCCTTGGCCTTTTTGCCACGTTTCGCAGCTTGCGCTGCTTTACTCTCGGCACGCGCCGATTTGCCGAGTACTTCAACCCGGGCTTTGATTTCACGTTCAATTTGGTCACGCACCGACGCGGGACCTGACCCTTGCGCCAAGTCGATTGCTTTGATCACTTCGATGGCCCGGGCGCGGTACACCGCAATGATCTCACGCGCATCCGCTGCACTCTGCTTGCCCATCTGATGGTCAAACTCAACCTCTTTGATCGCTTTGAGCATGGCGCGCTTCTCACCTTCAAGCGCTTCAAGCTTACCAATCGGTCGCCACCAAGGATCCGTGCCGTCGAGTTCCGCCGTTGCCGTTGCGCCGGTTTGCCACAAGAAGTACACCGCCGACACAACCGCTAGCCAGCCTAATTGCAAAATCACTACCGGCGCGGCAAAGCGATAGCGGTTGCTCCACGAAATAAAAACCCAGCCGATCACCACCACGGCTGCATAAATGCCTCGCTTGACCCATCGCAACGGATCGAGCGCGAGCGGCACCGGCACCGCAGCATCATAAGCAATAGCTTTAGGAACATCCTCGGCATCGCTCGGCGCGACATCCGCGGACGTATCGTTAGTCGACGTTTGCGAGCTCATCGTCCAATTTCTCTGCGTAGGTTTCGTCTTCAAGGGTGCTTGGTTTGTCGTCAATACTTGCTTGGCGGCCGCGGCCCACCCAGGTTCGCGCCACAAACACTAACAAGCCCAGCCCACCCACTGCCGCCAATACCGGCACCATCCAGGCGGCTTTGTTGCGCGGTGTCGCAAGCACTTGTTCGTTACCGTATTCTTTTACGAAAGATTCCATCACTTCCGCTTTGGCGCGATCACGGCCAGCTGCCGTGGTTAGGTCGTAACCGGCGATGCGTTGTTGCACTTTTTCACGTTCATTGGCGGCATAGCCGCACTTACATTCAAACACCGTCTCACGCTGACAACCGCCGCACATACAGATCAACTCTTTCATGATCGTTGCTTCGGTATCGTTGCGCGGGCGGAATTTGTGGGCATGGCCTTCGCCATCGCCCATGCCTGCACCGGTATCATGCTCGGCAGCTTGGGCCAGCTCAACCGGACCAGCCGAATCGCCAACCGCTTGACTGACTGATTCCTCACTGGGCAGTTCAGCCGCACTGGCACCTTTTACCAAGCCCGCCGTCAGTGCACCAAGAATCAAGACCAACATGGTGACATCCGCAGCGCGACCCAAGCGCGTTTGCGGCCGTGGCGACAATGCGTTCACCACACCGGCGGGGATCAAACAGATGAACGTGCCCAATGCCAAGATGAGGAACCCAAGCCACACAAAGTTGATCAGCGGATTCACAAATACCCGGAAGTTCGCTTCGCCGGTTTCATGGTTATAGCTGGTTAACACCAAATACACGTCTTCGCCCAAGCGTGGATGAATCGCAACTTCCGTCGTCGGCTGTTCGCCTTTGACAAAATTCCATTGCGCCGGGAACACGGTAGTTAAGCGCTCGCCATCCTTCCAGACGCTCACCGTCGCGGTTGTGGCAGACTTATGATCGTCCGACGTTTGTTGCAAATCTTCGTACAAGAACTTGTAGCCTTGAAAGGCAAACCACGCCGGATCGTCGGGCGGCACTCGGTCGCGATGTAACCCGGCCGACGCCACCGACCGGGTGATCGTGCGGTCAATCATCGAATCATACGCTTTGCCGACAAAGCCCAAAAACAAAACCGCAACGCCAAGGTGGATAATGTAACCACCGTACTTACGGCGCTTGGTCAATACCAAGCCAAGCAGCGAAGTCATCGCATCGGAACCGGTTTGTTTACGGCGAACGCTTACACCGCGCACAAACTCTTGCGCGATGGAGGCAACGGCGAACACGATGAGCCCGAGGGTAATAATCGGAATCGGCGCTTGCACGTCGAACGCATAGAACGTGAGCGTGGTGAGCATGCGCGACGACGGCACCAAAATCAGCAAGCCCGCGACAATAACCGCCATGGTTATGGCCGGAAACATGAACTGTTTTTTCATGCGATCGAGCGTGGTTTTGCGCCAGGCCAACAGCGGCGATGCACCAGCCAAGAACAACAGACTTAGGCCACCCCACGGCATGGCTTTGTTGAAAAAGCTAATGCCGACCGTGGCCCGTTCGCCTAACATCGATTCTTTGATCGTAGGAAACATGGTGGCAAAAAACACAAAGAATGCGCAGGCCAACAAGATCCAGTTGTTCAGCAAGAATGAAAACTCACGCGACGTGAACGATTCGAACTGCATCTTCGACGACAGTCGTTGCCAGCGATAAACGATCAGCCCGATGGTGACCACGGTCATGACCACCAGGAACAAGACAAACTGCAGGGCCAATACGTTGTCTTCGCCAAAGGCGTGGACCGATTGCACGATGCCTGAGCGCGTCATGAACGTGCCAAAAATCGTGAAGAACATGGTGAGGAACATGAGGATCATGTTCCAGCCTTTCATCATGCCCTTTTGTTCTTGGATGATGGCGGAGTGTAAAAATGCGGTGGCACAAAACCACGGCATCAACCCGGTATTTTCGACGGGGTCCCAGGCCCAGTAGCCGCCCCAGCCTAGTTCTTCGTAGGCCCAGCGGCCGCCCAAAATGTTGCCCAGCGACAAGAAGAAAAAGCAAATGAGCATCCACACCCGCACGGATCCGAGCCACAAGTCATCGAGCCGGCCCGAAGCCAAAGCACCAATGCCAAAAGCAAACGGAATCGTCGCCGATACGAAGCCGATGTAGAGGCTCGGAGGATGAATCACCATCCAGTAGTTTTGCAGCAGTGGGTTGAGCCCTTGGCCATCCATCGGGACGTTGTTGAGAAACGTTGCGAACGGGTTCTTGTGGAACACCAGGATGGTCATAAAAAACACTTGCACCACCATGATGGTGCCAACCACGTAGCCAATCATGTCGCGGTGTTTTTTATAGTTCACCGCAATTGCGATCATCGAAAACAGGGCCAAGACCAGAACCCAGAACAGCAACGAACCGTCGAGCCCGCCCCAAAATGCAGTGACCTTGTACCAGGTGGCCATGGAAGTATCGCTCGTCATCGCGACGTACTTTATGGCGTAGTCGTGAGTCACAAACGCGTAGATGACCAACGCTGAGGCAACGCTGACCAGCGCACCAAAACCGTATAGACCATATACTGCGGAGGTAACTAACCGGCGACTCTTGCGCGCATTACCAGCGATACCGGCGGCGACGCAATATGCGGCCACGGCGTAGGCCGCGAGCATCGTAATGGTACCTACGAATGCAATCGGCGACGCCGTACTGCTAAGTGTTGTGGTTGCAGACTGCATGCAATGTCCTCAAGTCAACGGCGCAAAGGCCGCGTTCGATCGTGCGGAACGAGATGCGCTGCGAGGAATGCCGCAAGCGCCGGAGCGATAGCACTATGCTATTTGAATGTTGGGTCGCCCTTAGAAAGCAGCTTATTGTTCTGTGCGCCTTCATACTTCGACGGGCACTTGGCTTGAAGTTCTTTGGCTTGAAAAACGTAATCGTCGCCGACTTGGGTAAGCACACCCGCCGCCACTACTTCGGACTGATCACGAAAGGTGTCAGGCTTGGGACCAATGTGCGTAACCTTGATCTTTTTGCCTTCGCGTTGCAGCACAAAGTTCCGGTGGGTTTCTTGATCCACGACGCGTTCATTGATCGAGCCGGGCTCGACCCAGCCGTGAATCTTCATTTCCTTGCCTTTGTAGTTATTCGGCGCGGCCATGAGTTCATCCACCATTTTGTATGGCTGTGCAAAATCACACGCCGTGAGGCCCAAGCCTGACGCTAACGCGAGGGTTACAATTAACATGCGAATTTGTGTTGCCATGGTTAAACCCTCCGCGGAATCAAACCGCTACGGTGGGGCAACCGTAGCACGTATCTGGAAGATTCCCGCTTGCCAAAGGTAGTTTGACGAATGGCAATTCGCCGCAGATCTTAGGCAGATAGCCAAGTAGGCGGTGTGCAAAAAATGCTCATCCGCCAACCGAAATCATGTGTTTGGTCGGGCCACCCGCGCCATTGGCGGTAAAAGCGTGGCCAGCCCGTTTTCCGGTAATCGACTGGGCTATCGCTGCGTGCAACGCCGCATCGAGGTCAAGCCCGGCCGCACCGCTGCGCACCACATCGCGTAGGCTGACCGCGTCGTCGTAGCCCAAACAGGCATGCAGAGCGCCCGTTGCAGTGATGCGCAAGCGATTACAATCGTCGCAGAAATGTTCGGTCATTGCTGAAATAACACCTACTTGGCGTCCGGTGTCAGTCGCCCAATAGCGCGCCGGCCCGCCGTCATGAGGCGTATCCGAAAGGGCTTGCAGCGGGCCAAACGCAGCTGCAATGGTGGTGCGAATCCGCTGTGCACTCAGTTGTTGATGCTGGTCGTAAAACGCTCCACCCGACATCGGCATGTGTTCAATAAACCGCGGTACGGCGCCAAAAGACCAGGCAAACTCGCAAAGCGCTGCGATTTCGTTTTGATTTTCGCCCTGTAGCGCCACAGTGTTGATGCCGCGCAGAATTCCAGCCTGGGCTGCCGCAGCGACGCCGGCCCGAACCCTAGCCAAGTCGCCACGGCCGGTCAGCCGATGGAACCTGGCGGCATCGAGGGAGTCGACCGACACGTGCAGGCCCGTCAACCCGGCGGCGGCCAGGGCCAAGGCCATTTCGTCGAGCAAATGACCATTGGTGGTCATCACAATTTGTTCAATGCCTCTGATTTTAGCCAACCGCCGTACCAATTCGACAATTCCGACGCGAATCGTTGGTTCGCCACCGGTCAACCGAATTTTGCGAACTCCCAGGCCGGCTAAAACCGTGGTGATCCGTTCGATTTCTTCGAAAGTTAACAATTCGCTGCGGGCGCCAAATTCAACCCCGCTAGCGTCGCTGTCGGGCATGCAGTAGCTACAGCGATAGTTGCAGCGGTCGGTGACCGAAATCCGCACGTAGCGGATGCGCCGCGCCATGCTGTCGACGATGCCGTGGGGTAATGACAATGCTGCGCCAGTTAAGTTCGCTTGCCGCAGCGCCGTTGGCGACAGCACCTGCAGCGAAATCGGACGAACGGCCATGGCGCAACCATGCGGGCAAGTGCCAAGCCCGTCAAGCACGGCGAATAGGGATCGGCCAATCTTCGTACTTGACACCGGGCTGGTAAAAAGTGCATCAATCCGTCGAAATCTAGCCTCTTTTGGAGAATTGAATGATGCAGGGTACGCGTTCGACAGGAACTACCAATCCACCACCGTTCCGCACCGCGGAAACTTCAACCATCGAAGGCCTCTGGGTCTTGCTGGTGCAAAACGATGGCGAGTTACCGGATCAAGATGGCGATGGTCGCGTTCCCGTGATCGCGCAAACTGGCAACAACCAAATGTTCTTACTGGCCTTCAAGAATGTCGCGAAAGCGCGTCAGTTCATTGGTGAAGCCAAACTCGATGGTGCCGACGCCCGCATGGTGGTTCGCGGTAACAAAGATGAAGTGCTGCGCATCGCGCGGGCCGCAACGTGCGTTGGCACCCTGCTCGACTACGAGGCTACCAGCCAAAAATACGTTACCGCTTTCGCGCTAGCGTAGTGGTCGGTTAACCGTCCCGCGCAACGTCGCTATCTACGATTAAAAATTACCACTTCATCAACCGCGCCACGTTTGCTTGCGTTGCTGTTGATTGCGCGTGCGCACTTCACGGTGTCGATCGCAAAACCTTTGTAGAGCGAGCGAATGAACGGCGTATCGCTGTTTGAAAGCATGACATTGCAGCCGCGCGCTACGAGCGTACGCGCCAGCTCCGCAAGTTCGCGTTGATCGTCGGGCGTAAAGCCCGATTGGGTGTAGCTGGTGAAATTTGCCGTGGTCGCGACCGGATCATACGGTGGATCAAAATAGACGAAGTCACCGTCGCGGGCATCGCGCACCGCTGCGCGGAAATCACCGCAGCGCAATTCGGCACCATGCAATGCGGCGGCGGCCGACCGCAGCGCATCAGGCACACAAATCGGTGGCTCATCATAACGCCCCATTGGGACATTGAAGTGCCCGGATTTGTTAACCCGCCACAGCCCGTTGAAACAGGTTTTGTTGAGATAAATAAATGCCGCCGCGCGATCAACCGCCGACCATGAAACCGAGGCGTCATTCCAACGCGCACGTACACTGTAATAGTGCTCTTCATTGTGCAAATTGCGGTGAATCGCCAAGCGGCGAATCAACGCTTCGACATCCACAGCAATCACACGGTACAGAGCGACCAAGTCAGGATTGCCATCATTGATGACCGACCGCGCGGCACCGGTATGCGACACCACCCGAAAGTACATGGCCAAGCCGCCCGCGAACGGTTCATAATAACGATTGAAGGATACCGGCATGCGGCTGGTCAGCTCGGGTAGTAGTTTACTTTTGCCACCGACCCACTTAATAACCGGCGCGGCCGATGGCAGCAGTGGTGCTGGTGCTGGTGCACGCTTGGCGACCGGGTTGGCACGCAGCGGCCGTAACGGCGCACGCTTGGTTGTACGGCTGACGGGGGAGCTCGAAGTTGCTGCAGACGATCGCGGTGCCATAAAAAGATCGTCGAATACCTACCTACATGTGCGCGAGTTTTCGGCGATAATGTTTTGCACTTCGATAAGCAGGTATTCAAACCAACGTAGCGCTCACGACGTAGTGGCACCGGGTGTTGGCGGCAGCTAATGTTGCCAACAATTATGCAACCATCTGACCCGACGGCACTGCAACGCGCGATCAAGTTTCTCGGCCATCTCAGCGTCGCGCACGTCGCCCTGCTGGCGCTGAGCTGCGCGCCGACTGTGCCAGCGCAACACGTTGCCACCACCGCCGTACCGGAGCAGCCAACAGCTTCACCCCTGCCTGTCGCTTCCACCAGCGCACCGAGTGGCCCTATGTTTAGCCCTACAACATTTCAAGAACTGCACGCCGTTGCGACCGCTGACCGTTTACTCGCGGTGGTGCGCTGTAACGACGCGACAATCACCGCGCCTGGCAGCCGCAGCGAGCGCCATGATTTCCGAACCACAGCGCTGCACATTTCGGCGCTGGCATCGGCGGGCCTTATGATCCATCACGAACTGCAGCTCACCCACTTTGCCCAAGGTGCCACAGCGATGAAACGCGGTCAGCTATATTTGATCGCTGCCTATCGAGAAGCCGCCAACAGTCCACTGAATCTAGTGCAAGCCATCGCGGTCGATGCCGCGTCCGCTGATGCCGCGCTGAAAAATGGCGAACGCGAAGCGGCCAAGCATTGGTAGGCGCTATCTAGGCGCTACGGTGAACAGCGGTGAGGTCGGCGGTACCGCGTTGCTGATCAATGAATGCCGAGATACGCCTTGCGAATCTTATCGTCGGTCGCCAACTGCACCGCTGGCCCGCTCGCCACCACCTGCCCCACTTCGAGGACGTGGCCGGTATTAGCGACTTTCAAGGCACCAAACGCATTTTGCTCAACCAATAGGATGGTCGTTCCATCGGCCGCGATGGTGCGAATGATTTTAAAAATCAACGCGACAATTTGTGGTGCCAAACCTAGCGACGGCTCGTCGAGCAGCAACAACTTGGGGCGACTGAGCAAGGCCCGCGCAATGGCGAGCATTTGTTGTTCGCCACCCGATAAGGTGCCGGCGTTTTGTTCAAGCCGCTCGCGAATGCGCGGAAACAAATCCAGCGCTTTTTCCATATCATGGGCAACCGCCGCATGATCGCGGCGCAAAAATGCGCCCATTTCAAGATTCTCGGCAACCGATAAGTTAGCGAAGATGCCGCGACCCTCGGGCGCGTGGGCCATCCCCAGCGTGACAATTTCGTGGGCCGGCAGGCCGCTGATCAGCTTGCCGCCGAATTTCACGGTGCCTTTAGACGGTTTAATCAGCCCAGAGATTGCGCGCAGCGTGGTGGTTTTGCCGGCACCGTTGGCACCGATGAGCGTTACCACTTCGCCTTGCTCAACCGAAAATGAAACGCCACGCAATGCGTGAATGCCACCGTAGTGCACGTTGAGGTCCGTGACTTCAAGTAACGCCATTAGCTTGCTCCACCGGCCGCGGCATCGTCGGGCGCACCAAGATACGCTTCGATGACCGCTGGGTCACTTTGAATATCAACGGCCGCGCCAGCGGCGATAATCGTCCCGTGATCGAGCACTGTAATGTGATCGCAAATCTCCATGACCAAGCCCATGTCGTGTTCGATGAGCAACACTGCAACATCGAAGTCTTGGCGAAT
>JAGPDK010000627.1 GCA_018057605.1 Kofleriaceae bacterium
GCCATACCGTGTTGTGCGCGGTCGATGCCGAAGAAGGCCTCAAGCTTGCGCATAGTGGACGACCCGCGTTGATCTTAATGGATATTCAACTTCCTGGCATGGACGGCCTACAAGCCACCGGCATCTTAAAAGCTAGTGCTACCACCAAACATATTCCGGTCATCGCACTAACTGCGTTGGCGATGCATGGTGACGAAGCGCGGATTCGGGCGGCCGGCTGTGACGGCTACCTTGGCAAGCCGTTGCGCTATCAGGCATTTTTAGCAGCGGTCGCAGCGTACTTAGGCAAAATTCCGAGGCTCAATGAGTAACTCACCGCGCATCCTCGTTGTCGACGACGATCGGATCAATCGCTCGTTGTTTGAAGTCATGTTGCAGGCCGAAGACTTTGCCGTTGAGTTGGCAGCTAGTGGCGAAGCCGCATTGCTGGCCGTGGCGGCGCATGCACCAGATTTGATTTTGTTGGATGTGCTGATGCCAGGCATGGATGGCTATCAAGTTGCCAGCGAACTAAAACGTAACCCGCTGACCCGGCATATTCCGCTGATCATGATTACCGCGCTCGACGATCGCGATGCCCGGATGATGGGTTTTGCCGCAGGCGCTGAAAATTTTCTGACCAAGCCAGTCGACCGCGCCGAGCTTTGCGTACGGGTGCGCAACATGCTGCGACTCAAAACCGCGGCCGACGAAGCGGTGGCCCACCGCGATGCCGCTATGAGCATGGTCAGCCATGAGCTGCGCAACATGCTGCATAGCATCGTGCTCAATGCGTCGCTACTCAGCGAACGGGCCGCGGCGACCGACGCAACGGGCCACTGCACAGTCATCGCCCAACGCATTCGCAAATGTACCCAACGCATGAATCGTTTGATCGATGATTTGGTAGACGTGGTCAGCTTGGACGCTGGCAAGATGGCGATTAAGCCAGTGCGTGGCGATGCCTATGCGTTGCTCGTCGATGCGGTGGATGTCGCAGCAGATAATGCTGCCGGCAAAGAAGTCGTGTTGACCTGCAGCACGGCCCCAACGCTGTTGATCGCCAATTTCGATCGCGCTCGCATCAATCAAGTGTTTGCCAACTTGCTAGGTAATGCCATCAAGTTTACCCCGGCCGGAGGTTCAATCACCGTGAGTGCGGTGAGCGATGGCAAGGACGTCACGTGTACCGTGCGCGACACTGGCCCGGGCATTCCGGCCGACATGATCGAAACAATTTTCACTCGCTTCACGCAGGTTGTGGCCAATGCGCACGACGGCCTGGGCCTTGGTTTGCATATCGCGAAGAGCATTGTTGAATCTCACGGCGGCCGCATCTGGGTCGAAAGCCAGTTGGGCCACGGCTGTGCGTTTCACTTTACGATTCCGGCGCTGTAAGGATAAAGGGGTTGGTTGTAATGGTGGTCAGGTAAGTAAGCACGCTGGCACGAAACCCTCATTAAATTTGGTTGCTTACTCGGACCACGGACGGCCGACCACCGACGACGGACACCGAGCCTTACCGGATAAGCAGGGGCTGTGAGCAGGTTGGTCGACGGTCGGCTCACAGAGGATCCGGAGGCAGCGACACTTCGGCGAGTGAACGAGGGCACTGCGGCTGGCCGCGCGGCCGCGCGGTTGGTGCTCGCGCGTTGCCTGATGCGCCGCCGTCGCGCCGCGGGTTGGTTGCGGTATTTGATAGCGATGACTGGCTTTGCGCGCGGTTTGTGATCGGCGGGTGGGACGGCGGGTGAAGGTGAGACTTGAATCGGAGAAATGCTTTTCGACTTATGTTGACGTGATTTTTTGGACAAGAATATTCATGTCAACTACCAGTGCGCAACATGCCCGTGCAACGCTGCCAGGTGCGCGGCAAGAACCGATAGTCTGCGTTGATAAGTTTCTTTCAGCACAGTGAGCCAATCACCGCGTCGAAGAATCAGGTGGTAGTATGTTCATATAGAACATGGGGTGAAGGTGGCCATCAACGTTGATGCGCTGGGTGAACAAATCGCGGAAATGTCAGCGCATATCAACGCTGCGATGCATCGGCTGTTAACCGCGATTCGTGAATTCGATAGTGCTGCAGGCTGGCAGGTGCAGGGTGCGTTGTCGTGTGCACATTGGTTGGCATGGCGGGTCGGTTGGGATTTGCGCACGGCACGTGAGCGCGTTCGGGTTGCACGCAAGTTGGCTGAACTTCCGCTAATCGACGAGCAATTGCGCCTCGGCGCGATGTCATATTCGCAAGCCCGGGCGATTACGCGAGTGGCGACGGCTGAAAAGGAGGAACGCTGGATCGCATGCGCTAAACGCATGCCAGCGGCGCAGCTCGATACATTGTGCCGCTCGTACCAGAACGTGCAGGCGTATGATCAAGCGCACGGGGCGAAGGCTGGCGCGATGGCGGCGGCACAAGTTGCGGCGCAGCGCACGGTGACTCGGCGCAGTCTCGATATCGGCATGGTTAGGTTTGAAGTGGTATTGCCCAGCGATGAAGCGGCGATCGTTTGGACTGCGCTCAATGCTGCAATGGACACATCGAGCGCGGAACCATCGCCAGCAGAACCGACTCCCGAGGAACTGCCAACCGCAAAAGCACCAACGTCTGCCGCCCGAGGCCGGCAGCGTGCCGATGCGTTCATGAACATTATCCAGGATCGCATGCGTGGCAACCGACCCCAGCGCAACGGCGTTGGCGAATCTCATGCTGTTGTGTAGTGCCCACCATACGCTGCAGCACGAAGGCGGCTGCCGGGTCGAAGCTAACGGTGCCCATGGCTGGAATTTTTTCGATCATCGCAACCGGATCATCGACGCGCAACCGGCTCGCCCGACCAACGTTGGCCAGCGCCGTGGCTTCGCGGCGGTACGCGAAGCCCGTGCCGCGCTCGCCATTACGGCTAACACCAACGCATCAAAATGAACCGGCGAACCGATCGACTACGCGCGGTGCATCGACTATTTGGTGTGACGCGCGGCGGTTGAGCATGGGGTCACAACACCAGGGCCTCAGGCGTTGGTAGCCCTTGGCAATGATCGTCGTAAATTTGACGAATGCTCAGCCAGGTGACGTCCCG
>JAGPDK010000628.1 GCA_018057605.1 Kofleriaceae bacterium
GTGTACGCGAGCCGCTGAGCGTGGTGTGCCCGCTGTGGTGTTGGCGCCGAGTGCGAGCGGCCAAGGCCAAACCGCAATCGAACAATCGGCCGCGTTGGCATATGTGCGTGCACATGCCGCCGTGGTCACCGCCGATCCGGATCTTTGGCTTGAAGCGATCATCATGTTATCGCGTTGGCCGTTGCCCCGTGGCGGCAGTGTCGCGTTGATCGCCGAGCCAGGCAGTTGGTTGGCCGCGCAAGCCGCCGCACTCACCGAAAACCTAGCGCTGCCACGGGTGTGGTCAGCACTCAACCCGCCGCGCGACGACGCTGACGAGCGCAGCGACCGAACCGACATTGTGTTGTATGACGCAGCACTAGGTGCACCGTCGGTACGACCCGCTGCCGATGCGCTCTGGATCGGTGTGGTCGCGCGTGCGGAACTGGGCGGTGACGCTTCGGCGCTCGTTGGTGCTCGGCCAGCACTAGCGGCTGCAACGTTGGTGGGCGCGGCGGCCGAGCGCATGAGCATTGGCTTAGGGCCGGCGCTCGCCACCGACAATCGCGATCTTGAAATTGACACCGAGCGGGTGGCGCGCCAGCTTGATCGGCTCAGCGACACTGACGAGCGCGTCGGCGATCACGAGACCAAAGCCATGCTGGCGTCCTATGGCGTGGTGATTACCCGGCAAGCGGTTGCAACTACCGCGTCGGCAGCACTGCGCATCGCCAAACGTGCGGGCTTTCCGGTTGAACTAAAACCGTGGGGGCCGTCGGTGCGTAGCGAGCGGGATGGTTGTCCAGTCGAAACCAATATCACCACGGGGGCCGATGTGCGCCGCGCGTTTTCGGCTGTGCTCACCGCCAATGGCCAATCGGCCGAAGAAGAAGATGGCGCTGCGGTGATTGTGCGTGAGACGCCACCGCGTGGCCGTGAACTGGCCGCATCATTTGTAAAGTTGCCAGCTATCGGCTGGACGGTGGTGGTGCGCGGCACTGGCCATGTCGTGCCACTCGCTGCACCCGCGCCATTGCGAATGGTCGATGCGCTTGCCTTGGCTGGCCAATTGTTGGCGTCGCGGGCCAGCGAAGCTGAGCCTGATCGGCTGGGGCTTGCGACGTTATTGCGACGCACCTCGCACTTTGTTATCGATCATCAATCCCGATTTCGCCGGGTCGAGCTCGCGCGCATTGTGGTCGGTGCACGCGGTGAACGCACGGTTGTTGTCGACGCATATGCTGAGTTGTAGTCGCGGGAATTTCGGATTTTTGGACTTGGCAGATCGTAGTTGCACTCAATAGCATCACAAGATCTTCGTTACGTTCACTTCGCCTCGTCACGTTGTCCGGTTTACGGACTAGAAGACTTGATTGCCTACAATGCGTCGCAAAACGGCGGAGCAGGGCGCGCGATGAAATAGCCTTGTAGTAGATCGCAACCCAAGGTCTGCAACGTGTTCACTTCGGCTTCGGTTTCGACGCCTTCGCCGATGACCAACGTGCCTTTCTCGCGACATAACGAAATCAACGACGCTACCAGCTGCTGTTTCATCGCCACTTTGTCGACGTCGCGCACCAGCGCCATGTCCAATTTTACAAAGTCGGTATCACCAAGGCCAAATGTGCGCATGCGTTCGTGCCCGCCGCCGAGGTCGTCAATGGCGATTCGAAAACCGAGCTCGCGCAGCTCAGCGACTCGGTAGCGCAAGTCGGCAATGGCGTCGAGCGACGTGCGCTCGGTGATTTCCAAAACAATGCGTGACGCCATGCGTGAAAGTGGCGAAAACGGTGATGTTAACGACTTGTCGAGAACATCAAGCAAATGCAGATTTACAAACACTACACCACGCTCTGCCGGCTCTGTTGCCATGATTTTGGCGACCTGGTTCCGAATCTCCCGACCCAGATGGGTAATGCGCTCCAACCGCTCGGCCGCGTCAAGAATTGCCCCAGGATGCGGCAATGCTCGGCTGTTGCTGCGCAACAGCGCTTCGTAGCCAATGCGCCGACGGCCCACCGTGTACACAATCGGCTGAAAATGCATGTTGATGGTCGTCATACACTCAGCGAATTTCGCTTCAAGTGATGCCAGATCTTCATTCGGATTGGGTGGCAGTGCAATTTCCCCGGTGCCGTCTGCCATCGTCGCCGGCGCACTTGTTTGCTTTGCCGAGGCTCGCCAATCTGGTGGTTGGTCCAAACCTTCGCCATCAATATCCAATAATGCAGACATCGCGGCCATTGTCGCAGTAAACCAAGCTAAACGGCAAATAATTGTTAATGATTGCCGAGATTTGGCAGATAACCTGACGAACTGTAGGGATTCGCCGTACCCGATTTATATAAATGAAAGCTCTTCAGCGGCGAACGATCTCGCCGCGGCTACTGCGGTGGCCAGGTCTACTAGGTGTGGTTTCCGGCACTGATGCCCATTTCACTGCCCAATTCAGCCAACCAACCGCATCCGGAGGGGGTTGCGCGGCTCCACGAGTCGGCACCCGGGTTGCATTAGCTTGTCCAGACCTCACCACCAGGAGCTTGTACCATGTCCTCTGCATTAGCTTACCTCCACGACTCCATGCCGCTTACCAGCGAAGTCTCAACCACGCTTTCGGTGAGTGCCCATGTCGCGTACGAAGTTTTTGCCGACGCAGCGGAAACCCCGCGATGGTTGCCGTTGGTGCAAGCCGCCAAAATCGTAACTCGCCATGAAGATGGCCGACCCAACCGAGTAGGGTTTAGTGCCAAACTCGACCGAGGCGCGGTCGCATACTCATTGGATTACAATTATGACAGCAAAAATCTATGTGTATCATGGCGTAGCTTGACCAGCTCATCCATGATTCTTTCGGGCGAAGCTAGGTTCATCCATTTGTCTAGCCGTGCATCGTTGATGCTGTACCGACTCGACGTGGATCAACCGATCGGTCAGTGGGATGAACAAGCCGATGGCCACTTAGCGTCTGCGGTGGTTGCTGAATTCCGCGAACATTTGCGGCGCCTTTGTTAACGGAAAAAGGGGCTCGCGTTAGGTCGAATTAGTGGCTAGCTGCAGCTGGGCATAACATCCTAAACC
>JAGPDK010000629.1 GCA_018057605.1 Kofleriaceae bacterium
GAAACACGGATTCGAAAGCTAAGGGCTACTGATGATTCCTGCACAACTGATTCGACAAAAACGAGATGGTGGCGAACTCAGTGATGATGACCTGCGCGCCTTCGTAGCAGCGGTGACCGATGGCAGTCTGCCCGACTATCAAATCTCGGCCATGCTCATGGCGATTTTCTTTCGCGGCATGAGCGATCGCGAACTCACCACGTGGGCCGATGCGATGACGCGCTCGGGCGATGTGCTCGACTTGTCGGCCATCAAGATGCGCAAAGTCGACAAGCATTCAACCGGCGGCGTCGGCGACAAAATTTCCATTCCACTGGCACCGGCGGTGGCGGCGTGTGGCGTTGCGGTGCCGATGGTGTCGGGCCGTGGCCTTGGCCACACCGGCGGCACCCTCGACAAACTGGAGTCGATTCCGGGCTTTCGCGTTGACCTACCGATCGACCGGTTCAAAGAATTGGTTGCGACGTTGGGTACCTGTTTGATCGGTCAAACCGCGCGCGTCGCGCCAGCCGACAAGCGGTTGTATGCACTGCGTGATGTCACCGGCACCGTCGAATCGGTGCCGCTGATCGCGTCGTCGATTATGTCGAAAAAACTCGCCGAAGGCATTGATGGCTTGGTGCTCGACTGCAAAGTCGGCGGCGGCGCATTCATGAAGACCATCGAGCAAGCGCGCGTTTTATGCAAAGCGATTGCAGCTATTGGCCGCGGCGCTGGCAAGCAAGTGACCTGCGTGCTCACCGATATGAACGCACCGATTGGCCGCACCATCGGCAATGCATTAGAAATCCGCGAAAGCATCGAAGTGCTGCGCGGCGGCGGGCCGGTCGATACCCGCGAACTCACGGCGGTGCTCGGCGGCGAAATGCTCGTGCTCGGCGGCGTTGCTAAAACCGCCGACGAAGGCCGCGCCAAAATTATTGAAGTGCTCGGCAATGGCCAAGCCCTCGAAGTATTTCGCAAGGTCGTAGCCGCCCAAGGCGGCGATCCAGATGTGTGTGATTCGCCGGGTCGCGTGCTGCCCAAAGCGCAACACCGCGACGAATTCAATTTGCCGCAAGGCTATGTTGCGCACATCGACTCAGAAAAGCTGGGGCTCGCAGCGCTGCTGTTGGGTGCTGGCCGACGCAGCAAAGATGACGTCATTGATTTTGCAGCCGGCCTGGTCGTCGACGCATTCCTTGGCGAAAAAGTTGTGGCCGATGCCGCGCCACAAATCATGGTGCATCATAATCTTGCGGCCAACGACAGCCGTTTGGCGGAAGCCAAAGCGCTACTCGCTAGTGCGTTCACCATGTCCGACAACGCACCAGCGGCCACACCGAGCTCGCGCATTCTTGAGGTTATGCGATGAGCGCAGATCCGCAGTTCGAAAGGGTCGCTGCTGCCGCCGAGTTCGTGCGCTCCAAACTGGGTGACCGGCGCCCGACCGTCGGGCTGATATTAGGCTCAGGCTTGGGCGGGTTTGCCGACGGTTTACAAAACGCTGTCGCTATCGACTACACCGACATTCCACATTTCCCGCGCTCGGCGGTGCATGGCCACAAAGGCCGTTTGGTCGTCGGTGAACGCAACGGCGCGATGTGCATCGCGATGCAAGGCCGCGCCCACTTGTATGAAGGCCACAGTGCGCAAGCCGTGGCCTTTCCCGCCCGCGTGTTGGTAACGCTGGGCGCCAAAACGCTGATCATCACCAACGCCGCCGGTGGCCTGCAAGCCAGTTGGGAACCTGGCACGTTGATGCTCATTCGTGATCACATTGACATGTTGCGGGACCAGGCGTTGCGCGGGCCTAACGATGAGCGCTTTGGCCCACGCTTTCCCGACATGACCCGGGCGTACTGCCCCGAGTTGCGCGCCATGGTCAAAGCCACCGCAGCCTCCGCTGGCATCGCGCTGCAAGAAGGCGTGTACGTCGCGATGCCAGGGCCCTGCTACGAAACCCCGGCCGAAGTGAAAATGTTACAAGTGCTCGGCGGCGACGCTACCGGCATGTCGACGGTACCGGAGGTGGTGGTCGCCAATCACATGGGGGCCAAAGTCATCGGGATTTCGTGCATTACCAACAAAGCCGCCGGCATCACGGGCGAGGCCTTGTCGCATGATGAAGTCACCGAAACTGCAACCCGAGTTCGCGCCACGTTTGAACGCTTGCTCGGTGAAATTTTGACCCAATTGCGAACGGGTGCCGCCCATGGCTGATCCGGCAAACATGCCAGCGTTAATCGCCGGTGCCATCGCCGCCCAACAACGGGCATATGCGCCTTATTCAAGATTTCATGTGGGCGCGATTGTGTGCGCTGGCAGCCATGAGTTCGTCGGCGTGAACGTTGAAAATGCCTCGTATGGTTTGTGCATTTGTGCTGAGCGCAACGCGGTGGGCGCAGCGGTCATCGCCGGGCATCGCGAACTCGACCGCTGCGTGGTCGCCACCGATGCATCGCCACCGTCGTCACCGTGTGGCATGTGTCGGCAGGTGCTGCTCGAATTTGCGCGCGATCCTAAGACCTTCATCGTGACCGCCGTGAATTCCGCCGGCGAGCGACGCGATTGGCGGCTGATCGATTTAATCCCTGACGGCTTTTCCGGCCGCGAACTACCAACCCCATGAGCATCCGATGAGCAATCGCAGCGAAATCATTTTTCGTGGCGGAACAATTCTGACCGTTGCCGACGATCATCGCATCACCACCGGCGACGTAGCGTGCCGCGACGGGCGGCTCGTCCATGTTGGCGGTGACTACACGCCGCAGACCTCGCACTACGATGTCATCGATTGCACGGGCTGCATTGTGATGCCGGGGTTGGTGCAGGCCCACACCCATTTGTGCCAAACCCTGGCGCGCGGTCACGCCGACGATTTAGAACTCCTCGATTGGCTGCAACAAGTTATTTGGCCCTATGAAGGCGCGCTCGACGCCGCTGCGATGACTGCCAGTGCTGAACTTGGCGCGGCCGAGCTACTGCTCGGTGGCACCACCGCGATTTTGGATATGGCCTCGGTCCATCATACGGATGCCGTGTTCGAAGCTGCCCTACGC
>JAGPDK010000630.1 GCA_018057605.1 Kofleriaceae bacterium
ACGTTCGTTCAGAGTTCCGCAATGATTGGCGGTACGAAAACAACAATGAAACAAGGACCGAGCATCAAGGCGGATCGCGCTCAGGTTTTCCCCCGGCCTCACCCGAAGGGGCCGGGGAAAACCATGTTCGAACTTCGGATGCGAGGTTCTAGTAGCGGTAGCCGACCCGGAAAAACAATGAAGTCGACACTAACGTAGGATCCGCGGTCAGTGTAGCAGCCTGGCTCGACTGCAAGCCGAGGTAGGCATTCCCCATCACAAACCATTGCGGCTTGAGCCGATAGTACAACGAACCACCAGCTTGGGTCACCGACACACTTGATGAACCGTAGCAATTCAAGATGTCGCCACCGCAAGTTGCGCCGGCATTGTCGTCGCGTGCCGTGGTGTAGCCGGCCTCAAGCTCGACGAGCCCACGGCCTTGTTTGAATTCGCGCGCTGCCGTTAGCCGCACCGCCAGCGACGTGCTGCGCTGGAAGGCCACGCTGCCAACACCAAAAAATCGCGAAACATCAGCGCCCAAACGCAGCCCTTTGATCGAGCGCCGGTCAACACCGCTTGCGTAGATTTCAATGCCGCTTTCGGCTGGGAGCGTTGCAACAACGTTATTGTCGCCGTCGGTAATATTGAGGCCCGCACGAAACCGGTAACCGGCTTGGATGGAGAACTCATAGCGTTGGGTGCGTCCAAGCCTCGCCGACAGGCCAGCGCGCAGTTGATTGGTAGCCACCCGCCGCACCGCAATGTCATTAAGATTGCCGGTTTGTGGATCGGACAACAACCCACTCGCTTGAATGGCTAGGGTATCGTTATCGGCGCGATGCAGTGCGCCTGTAAGCCGCATGCGCGGCGATGCCTTGTAATTACCACCCGCCGAAAGGTTGGTAATCGAGAACTTTTTAAATAGATCCACCAACGCGAAATGATAAAGATCGATTTTACCGTTACGCCAGTAGCCATTCGAGGTCACTGAAATCAACGGTGATGCGCCTTTGAGTGGAATCGACAGCACGGTGCCCATTGCACCGTAGGCACGCGGGGTTCGATACGCACCGCCGAAACCCGCAGCGATGGGGGGCATGCGCCCAAGCGGCGCGCGCTCGGTACTGAACTGGGTAGGATAGTCCGTGCCAATTGAGCGCGAGCCGCGCAACGGCTGGGCCCCAGCATAGCCAAGCAATGTCACTTTTCGGCTCAAGGCGTAGTCGAACCGGATCCCATCGACGCGGACAGCGGCTAGATCCGTAATGAATTGCCGGCCAATAAATATATCGGTGCGATCACCCGAGCGCACTAGCCAAGCTTCGCGCAAATCAAGTTCATTGCGGCCACGGCTGCCCGATTGCACGCCGATTCGGCCATTTGGATCTTGGCTAGCTGCAGCACCACCCTGCACAAGCCGACCACGTGCATCAAGGCGAAAATCCCAACGTCCACCCTTGATATGGCGAGCATCGAGTTGGGTCCGCAGATCCGTGAAGATGCGAGAAAACTGACTATTTACGTCGGTGCCACCCGCAGCCAACGCGCCCCCGGTCTCGTTATACAAGAACGTTGATGAGGTAAAGTTGCCTTGAAATAAGGTCTTCTCATCGGTCTCCGCGGTGTCACGTTTATCGATGAAAAATCGATCTTTGGCGACCGGTGTCGGCGATGCATTCCGCTTGGCTTTGGCCGCATCGACATCTGCTTCAGCTTTGTTATCGTCGCGATCGCTGCCTTCGGAATCGGTATCGTCGGCGCCCTCGTCAGCCTCGTCAGCCTCGTCAGCCTCGTCGGCTTCGGCGCGTGCGCTGGCGCCATGCGTCAAGGCCAACCCGGCGACTACGGCGGCAGCAAGCGAGCGTGCCCTCATCGGCACACCGACTCTCGGCCAAAGCCCCTGCCTGCTGGCGACCAGGAAGTCATGTTGTGACAGCCGCCACTAGCACAGGTAGTCACGTTGCCTCCGTTGTGCGAACCCACGCCTAAATTGCGCAGCATGTCGTCGCGGTGACAGCTGACGCAAGTAGCAGCAACCGCCGTGTAGTTCCCGGTTTTGTGACAATCGGCGCAAGGCAGCGTGCGATGCAACCCAACCATGTTGCAACCGACCCGGGTGTGGTCGAAGCGTGCTGGGGCAAACGACCACTGGGTGTGGCACTCGCCACAGCGTGGCGACAATGAATTATTGTGAATATCATCTTGGCGATGACAATTGATGCACATGTTGCCAGCGCCTTGCAGCGGTCGATTATCGCGATGGCAGCGTTCGCACGCAATATTATTGTGGGCACCTGACAACGAGAAATCGCCTACATCGTGCAAGGGCTTGATGTCCGTGAAGGTCTTGGTGTTGTGACACTGCTCGCAGGCCGAACCATATTGGCCTTTGTGGATATTCGGCTCTGGATGGCAGCCGGCACAATCCAATGGTCGCGGCTTGAAGGTTTGCGATGGATGGCAATCGGTGCAGCGCACCTTGAGGTGTTTGCCGTCCAACCCGAATTTCGACATGGTGTTGTGATTGAACTTGTTATCACCGGTTTCCAAGTGACAGCGTTCGCACTTATCACCGAGGCGACCTTTGTGGACGTCATCATCGGCGTGACAGCCCTCGGCTGAACAGTTTTTAGGCGTGCCGGTAAATTCGCGGGTCGGGTGACAGTCTTCGCACTTATTCTTCTTATGTTCGCCCTTAAGCGGCCACTTGGTATCTTCATCGTGCGTGAATGCCAACCCAGCCCAGGTGCCGGAGACGTGGCAACGCGAGCATTCTTCGCCCAAGGAGCCTTTGTGCAATGAATCTTTGTGACACTGATCGCCGCACTCTTTGGACGGCGGCGGCGTGAACTTGCCGCCCGGATGACACTCGGCGCAGGCCACCGTTTTATGAGCCTTAATCAACGGAAAGTTTGAACGCGGCCCGTGATAGACCTTCACCATATCTTCGCGCTTCACTTCGATGGTGCCAGCTTTAAAATGGCAGTCGAGGCATTGGCCGTCTTTGAACTTTTTATCGTGAACATTTTTATGCTGATGGCAACCAGTGCACTCGGCGC
>JAGPDK010000159.1 GCA_018057605.1 Kofleriaceae bacterium
GTCTGGCTCAGCACCGCCAAAGCGCTCGCTATTCGGGATGAAGCGAACTTCAGTTTTGATTTCGAACGACAACGTGGTGAGCAGTTTGGCAATTTCATCACCTAGGTTGATATGCTCAAGAAACTCTCGGGTTTCGCGCGCAATCACTTCGAGCACTTTGTCTTTGGTGGCATCGGCCGACGACGCCAGGTAGCCCGCGACATTGGGCAGGTTAGGTAAGTTGATGTCCTTGGCTACTTTGCGCAGGCTATCTTCGGTTTGATAAACCGCGCCCATTCCGGCCGTGAACGTTTTGCGGACGAGTTCGGGCACCAATTGCTCAAGCCGTTGCCGAATGCTTTCGGTTAAACGGTCCGACACGGGTTCGCTGCGGTCACGGTTCTTGTCCTCAGGGTCGTCGTCGTTTTCCATAGGGCTCCGGTAGGGACTATGGCACACCGTGTCAATGTGCCGCTAAACGATTGCCGCAAAAGCGTTTGCGGTAGCGCGGCGTGGGTTACAATTTCGTTCATGGAGCAGCCGGCCAACCAGGGGGCAGCGGGGACGTCAAAAGCGCCGCCGGCTGCGGTAACTCGTGCGGCAGCGCCGGGGATCAGCGTGGCGCCACGCTCCAGCAGTCCCGAGGCCAGCGACTCCATCGCCCGGATGGCTGCTACCCGCAACGCTACCTATGATGGCCGGCAATCGGTGCGACCGCTGCAACAGTGGCGGGCGTGGCGGGCGTATTGGACCACCATGCGCGTGATCCTGAGCTACCTCGGCGTGCGGTTTTGGTCGCGGTTTCGTTCGGATGATTGGGTTGATCACGCGTTGCACACCGCGCACTTACGCAACGCGCGCCGGATTGAAAAAACCATCTGTCAGCTACAGGGGTTGTTCATCAAAGTTGGCCAGCTCATCAGCATCATGACCAACTTCTTGCCCGAAGAATTTCGGCGTGAGCTCGAAGGCTTGCAAGATGCCGTGCCGCCGCGCCCGTACGCCGATATTGAAGCGCGTTTGCGCGAAGAGCTAGGCGCTGCGCCGGCGGAGTTGTTCGCGAGCTTTGATGCCCGGCCGATTGCTTCGGCTTCGATAGGTCAAGTGCATGTGGCGCGCCTGCACAGCGGCGAAAAAGTCGCAGTCAAAGTCCAGTACCCCGATATTGAGCAGATCGTGCGCAGTGATCTCCGCACGCTACGCCGGATCTTCCGTATCGTGTCGTGGTTTGTGCCGTACCAAGGCCTCGAAGAGGTGTACTGCGAAATCAAAGCTATCGTAATTGCCGAGCTTGATTATCGCGCGGAGGCTGACAGCGGCGTCCGCATCGCGGCAAATTTTGAAGGTCGCAATGACGTCCGGTTCCCGCAGGTAGTGCGAGAACGTTCGACGGGCCGGGTGTTAACCACGCATTTTGAAGCCGGTTGCAAAATTAGCGATCTGGCCGCGCTCAAGAAGATGGGCATCGATCGTGGCACGTTGGCGCGCCAAGTGGTCGAAGTGTACTGCCAACAAATTTTTACCGACGGTGTTTATCATGCCGATCCGCATCCCGGCAATTTGTTGGTGCGGCCCGACGAGCAAGGCAACCCGCAGTTGGTGTTTTTAGATTTTGGCGCAGTCGCGGAAATTCCCGGCGAAATGCGTCAAGGCATGGTTGAATTGGTGCAGGGCGCGATTACTCGCGATACCAACCGTATCGTCGCAGCGATGCGGCAAATGGGGTTCGTGGCGCGAGGTGCGGATGAACGCGTATTTGAGCAGGTCATCGAGTACTTTCACGACAAATTTCAAGAGAATATTTCGCTTGATTCGCTCAACCTCAAAGACATCAAGTTCGATCCGCAAAAAAGTCTGGAGAGTTTGGCCGACTTGCGCAAGATGGATATTTCGATCCGTGAGCTGTCGGCTAACTTTCATGTGCCTAAACAAATCATCGTACTTGAACGCACGATGCTGTTGATTATGGGACTGTGTACCGAACTCGATCCAACGCTTAATCCGATGACGGTGATTCGCCCGTATCTTGAGCGTTTTGTGTTAGGCGATTCCGGTGATTGGTCGGAACTGCTGGTCGACGCTTCTAAAGACATGGTCATGACCGTGACCGCGCTGCCTGGTGAAATGCGCAAGTTCATGCGGGCTGCGCAAAGTGGCGACCTGCAAATCAAATTTCGCAATCTTGAAGCGTCAAGTCAGCTGATGTACCGGCTTGGGCACCAAGTGATGTTTGCGGGGGTCGGCATTGCGGGCGCCTCGATTGCGGTGATCCTGGAAGGCCGGGGCGAAATCGAGCGGGCGGTGTGGGGCTGGTGGACGGCACGGATCTGCGGTGCCATGATCGTTTGGTCGTGGTGGACCTCGCGTAACATGTTGCGCCCGCGCAAGTAGATCGAGCTTAGGGTTGGGAAATGGCGGCCTGGGCCGCGTGGCTGTTCGGTCGCAACTTTTCATCGTCGGTACTAGCCACCATCGCCGCAGTGTGGCATGTACGCGCTTGGTCAACGTGGCCAAGGCAAAACCTGCCATTTTCTGGACACCTGCCTGCGCGCAGGTAACGATGATTATTCCGAACTAATTGCGCGCGCTGGCGCGTTGCATTGCCAAGGTAGTACCCATGATCGCAGTAATTGGAAATCTTATCGCCGCATTCGCCGTGTGCAGTTTGTTCACCGCCACCGTGCGCCTGACGAAATAGTCTCAACTATGTTGCCTGGCAACGCGTAACGAGGTCATTTGCCATTTGCGCTTTGTGCGCCAATGGCATACATGATTGCCCGTGCGCCCCACAGTGCTTCCCCGGGTTGGACGGTTGCCAGTTCTTGAAGATCTGACACCGGGTGATACCGATGCAATTCGTTTGCTCCTCCGGGGCGACTCGGTAATCGATTGGCATCGATTGGCCTTTATCGACCACGCCGAAGTGGACCGATTTTTGCGACTCAACGAGTTCGACCCCGATTCCGAAGACGAAATGAATCGACTCGAAGAAATTCGCGCCGATGCGGTTGAGTACCTGGGCCGTGCTTTTTCGGTTTCGGTACCCGACGATGTGGCCGGTGAAGTCGCAGCGCGCGATCTGTTTTTGATGGCGTCGCGGCCGGGCCCGCAGCAAAAATGGGCATGTGTCGCACTCAAAGTGATGCACATTATTCATCACATCAACGGCCGGCAAGCGCTGCTCAAAGTTGCGGTTTCCGACGATGCGATTTTTCGCGAAATTGAACTCAAAGTCATGCACGTAGTTGAACAACTACGCGCTGCGGGCGCACCTATTGCTGAGTTTGAATGGAGCCGCAAACCAAAGGATTCGCAAATCACCAAGCTGATGGCGAAGCGATCGACGTTGGCGGCCAATATCTACGACAAATTGCGATTTCGCTTGATCGTGCCGCACATGGACGACCTGGCGCCAACGCTAGCAACGTTAGTGCGGCAATTGATTCCGTTCAATTATGTGGTGCCCGGTGAATCGGTAAATCAATTGATCGATTTTGACGCGATCATGCAAAGCAAAACCGGCCGCACCGACAAACGCGCACGCACGGCGCAGCCGTACAATGAGTTTTCAGGTACCGGGTATCGCATCGTAAATTTCGTGGCCGACTTGCCGTTGCGGTTAGAGCGGTTGATGCCGAGCACGGAAATTCGTTCGACGATGTCGCACGTCGTGTTTGTCCTTACCGAGTTCCAAATTGCCGATAAACATACCGCGATGCAAAATGAAGCCGGCGATTGCAGCCATGATGCCTACAAAGCTCGTCAGCATGAACGGGTCCGCGCACGCTTGTTTCGCGATCCGGGCGAGCCGCTTACGGCTGATTGAGTTGGCCCGGATGCGTGTTGTGTGACGATATCCTGGAAAGTTCATCCGGCGCGACAACGGCCGGCCGACGCCGCGCTCGCGGCCGCCATCGTCTCGTTAGCGGCCTGGGCAGTGTTGGTGAGTTTGCAGTCGTTGTTACTCACCGGCCTTGCGGTGGTCATTTTGCTGGTGGCAACGGCGGCGTTTTGGCTGCCCACTACTTACATCCTCGACGATACGGCGGTAACGGAGCAGCGTTTGGGTCGACGCCGAGTTCGGGCGTGGCATGAGTTGCGGCGGTTTACGGTTGGGGCGCGTGGGGCGCTGCTTTCGCCGTTTGCGCGGCCGCATTGGATGGATCGCTACCGAGGCATGGTGCTGTTGTTCGGCACCCAAGCGCCGGGGCCAGTACGGGCGCTGTTGGCGCACAAAATTGGGTCAGCAATTGCGCAGGAGTCGGTCAATGGCCAACTTTGAAGCGCTGCAAGCCGACCAGCTTGAACAGTCCATCACCGACGAAGATCGGGCCATGCTCGACAAGCTGGCTGATGCGTTGGCCAAGCGCCGATTGACTTCGGCTGCATTGTTTTTCTTAGAGTCGTCGAAGCCCATGGGTTTTTTGGGCAGTCAAATGATGTTGGTGTTTCGGCCGTTTGTTGCCATGGCGTGGCCCGAGCCCACGACCTGGGATCGGGTGCAACGCATGTTAGAAAAACGCGGTGCCGTCGAGCTGCTGTTGCGCCGGCTCGAGGCTCGGGCGTAGTCTGCTGCCATGAGTGCAGTACCGGTCGAGCCCCAAGGGCATGAGCGCAAGGCGATCGACCCGGCATCGATTCGGTCGGTGATTGCCACCGATTGCGGTTCCACTACAACCAAGGCCATTCTGATCGAAAAGAATGCCCAAGGCGAATATCGTTTGGCTTCCCGCGGCGAAGCGCCTACTACGGTCGAAGCCCCGGTCGAAGATGTTACCCGCGGCGTGCTCAATGCCGTGCGCGAAATCGAAGAACTGCGCGGCCGGAAGTTTCTCACCGACACCGGCCCAACGTGGAGCGAACCAGCGAATGCTGGGGAGCGGGGCCGACGCGGCAGCGCCGATCAGCGCATCATCTCGCCGCAAGTTGGCGACGAAGGTACCGATATTTATATCTCCACGTCGTCGGCCGGCGGCGGGCTACAGATGATCGTGGCTGGCGTGGTTAAAAAAATGACCACTGAAAGTGCAGCTCGCGCTGCCTTGGGCGCCGGCGCGATCGTAATGGACTCACTGTCGACCAACGACAAGCGTGCGCCGCATGAAAAAATTGAGCGCATTCGGCAGTTACGGCCGGATATGATCCTGTTGGCCGGTGGTACTGACGGTGGCACTTCGAAGCACGTGCTGGCGACGACCGAAATGTTGCGTGCTGCGCAACCGCGCCCGCGGTTGGGGCACGGGTTTAATTTGCCAGTGATTTACGCTGGCAACACGGCGGTGCAAGCGCAAGTGCAAGAGATGTTGGGTGGCCAAGTTGCGCTGCAATTTGTCGCCAACGTCCGGCCGAGTCTCGACGAAGAAAATCTTGGTCCAGCCCGCGATGCGATTCACGATTTGTTCTTGGAGCATGTGATGCAACAAGCGCCGGGCTACAGCAAATTAATGAGCTGGACCGATGTGCCGATCATGCCAACGCCAGGCGCGATGGGGCTCATCATTCAAGCGTTGGCCGAGCGCGACAAGGTGAACGTCGTCGGTGTTGATATCGGTGGCGCTACCACCGATGTGTTTTCAGTTTTTGACAAGACGTTTAATCGCACCGTGTCGGCCAACTTGGGCATGTCGTATTCGGTGTCGAACGTCCTGGCGGAAGCTGGTATTGCCAACATTCAGCGCTGGGTGCCGTTCGATCTCAATGAAGCCGACCTGCGCGATCGCATTGGCAATAAAATGATTCGGCCGACCACGATTCCGCAGACCCTCGATGAACTGAAAATCGAACAAGCGATTTCGCGCGAAGCGCTACGGCTGTCATTTGTGCAGCACAAACAGTTTGCCGTGAAATTACGTGGTGGCCAACAAGCCCGCACCATCGCTGATGCCTTTAATCAAAACGATGATTCCAATTCGCTCGTCGATATGATGCAGCTTGATTTGTTGGTTGGGTCGGGCGGGGTGTTGTCGCATGCACCGCGGCGCTCACAATCCATGATGATGATGATCGATGCCTTTGCCGTTGAGGGCATTACTGAAATCGCGGTTGATTCGATTTTTATGATGCCGCATCTCGGTTTGCTCTCGACGATTCACCCCGCCGCTGCCACCGAGGTCTTTGAAAAAGATTGCCTGGTTCGCTTGGGCACGTGTGTTGCGCCGGTTGGCGGCACCGTGAAGCAATCCGAAGCGGTGTGCTCGGTGGAACTCAAAATGCCGGACGGCACCACGGCGCGGGAAATTCTGCATCACGGTGCGCTCAAGCTGTTGCCCCTTGCTGAAAATGAATTTGCTGAAGCGATCCTAACCCCAGCGCGCAACGTCGATGTCGGCGGCGGCATCGGCCAGCGCGTGGTGCGCAAGCTGCGTGGTGGTTGCGTTGGCTTAGTCTTTGATGCGCGCGGTCGCCGACCGCTTGAAGTACCCACCGAGAAGACCGCCCGAGTCGCTGCGGCTAAACGCTGGAGCGATGCGCTGGGCATGTATCCGTCGGCTGATTGAGGTCGAAGCGAGACTGGACGCGTTACAGGCGTGTGCGTGCTCGTCGGCAACACGCTATGGCGTAATAACTGGAAAATTGCTGCCGACGCAAAATCGGCCTTGGTTGGCGAGGGCTTTGAGTTGGTCACGGTAAATTTCAAAGGTCGATTGTGAAATGGTTGGGCTAGGTTCGAAGCACCATGCTTCGACGAAGAATGCCGGGTGACGCTCAAGCCGAGGGTCGGGCTCGGCTTCGTCGACGGCGCCTTGGCGCTTAGGTGCACGCCGCCCTTCGGCTTGATAGCCGGAAATCGCACGGCCTTCGAAGTGGCCGGCAAATCGAAACAGTCCACCTTTGGGTGCTGGTGCAGCGGTTACACCACGCGCGAATCTGGGCCAGATAAAACCGCCTTCGCCGGCGTTGTAGAATGGCGCGAGTACGAAAGGCGGACAAAGGCAGCCGTAGTCTTGGGTGGTGTCGAGATAAACCACGACGGTCGGAGCCCGCTTGGATTTGCGTTGCCGAGCGGCTGCCATCTGCGCTGCAATGGTGGCGCGTAAGGTAATGAGCGGATCGGCGCTGTCATCGTTGCGGGTGTTGAAGGAACCGAGACTTCGTTTAGAAGTACGTTGAGACCAGTAATGCGGTCGAACAGATGCAAGCCCGCCGCAGAACACCGTTGTTTCCACTGGTGTTGTGGAGTAGCAGAACGTTCTGACAAAGAAGTGCGGATCATGAACGTCTCCGCAAGTGCGTAGCTCCGGGGCCGACCGCTTCGTTCGGAGTGAGCTGCGCGTACAGCTCATGGAGCTTCGCGCGGAGAACTTCCTTTGGCGGCAGGAAGGTCTGGTACTCGGCGACGAGCGTGGGCGAAGTCGTGCGCGCGAGTGCATACTCGACGACCTCGTCGTCCTTCGTCGCGCAGAGCAGCACACCGATCGAGGGCCGCTCATGCGGCTTCTTCACGTCGCGATCGAGAGCCTCGACGTAGAACGAGAGCTGCCCGAGGTCGGCAGGCTTGAACTTGTCGACCTTCAGCTCGAAGGCCACAAGGCACTGCAGTCCTCGGTGGAAAAATACGAGATCGATCGCGAAGTCTTGGTTGCCGACTTGAACAGGGTATTGCGAACCGACGAAGCAGAAGTCGCGACCGAGCTCGGTTAGGAAGCGGCCGAGGTTCCGCAGCAGCGCACCGTGGAGTTCGACCTCGGAATGTTCCGCCGGGAGGCCGAGAAACTCGACATTGTAGGCGTTCTTGAACTCGTCGACCGCCGTTGGGTGAGCTTGTCTCACCACTGGCGAGACTTTCTTCGTAGCCAGCACATTGCGAAGAACAGCACCGGAGCGGATCTGCCGCTCGAGCTCCCGCTTCGGCCAACGCTCTTTGATGGCTGCTACGATGTAGAATTCGCGTGTCTCGACAGGCTTCGCCTGGCTCAGGATGATCAGGTGGTGGGTCCACGGCAATTGTCTCACCAGCGGCGAGACTTTTCGGTTCGAGCGGTACGCCTCGTAGAACTGCCGCATCCGGAACAAGTTCGGACGCGTGTAGCCGCGGATGCCGGGATAGCGCCTCGCTAAATCGGCGGCGAGGTCGTCGACAACGCCGTCGCCCCACTCGGCACTCGCGATCTTTCGGCTGATGTACTCGCCGAGGTCCAAGTAGTGGGTAACAAGCTCGGCGTTCACAGCCCGGTACACCTGCCCCCTGGCCGCCTCAATGAGCGCGATAACCTCGGCGAACCGCGTGTCACCGCCATCGACGTTCACTCGCTTTACTTTAGTTGCAGCAAGCGCTGGCACCTTCGCGGCGGCAGGCTTTATGCGCGCGGCACGCTTTTTCGAGGAAAGTTTGACGGTCATCGGACGAGAACATATTCCGGCGGACGGCGCGATTTCGCAAGCCAATCTGGTCGGTCGATTTCGTGTCCGATTTTCGGCAAGGGAACCAAGTGGAAACGATTATTCGCCAACCAATGCGAGTGACGAAGTCTTCGTTCAAGTGGTGCGTCGCGCTGCGGTCCTGCTCGTCGGCAACACGCTATGGCGTAATAACTGGAAAATTGCTGCCGACGCAAAATCGGCCTTGGTTGGCGAGGGCTTTGAGTTGGTCACGGTAAATTTCAAAGGTCGATTGTGAAATGGTTGGGCTAGGTTCGAAGCACCATGCTTCGACGAAGAATGCCGGGTGACGCTCAAGCCGAGGGTCGGGCTCGGCTTCGTCGACGGCGCCTTGGCGCTTAGGTGCACGCCGCCCTTCGGCTTGATAGCCGGAAATCGCACGGCCTTCGAAGTGGCCGGCAAATCGAAACAGTCCACCTTTGGGTGCTGGTGCAGCGGTTACACCACGCGCGAATCTGGGCCAGATAAAACCGCCTTCGCCGGCGTTGTAGAATGGCGCGAGTACGAAAGGCGGACAAAGGCAGCCGTAGTCTTGGGTGGTGTCGAGATAAACCACGACGGTCGGAGCCCGCTTGGATTTGCGTTGCCGAGCGGCTGCCATCTGCGCTGCAATGGTGGCGCGTAAGGTAATGAGCGGATCGGCGCTGTCATCGTTGCTGATGGCATCGGTTGTTGCTGGGATAAGCACCGGCCAGCTCGTATTGCTTGCGACGATGGTGTTGGCAAGCGGCGCCGCGACGATGATGTTGGGTTGCGCGATTGGTGGTGGTGGCACCGGCGTAGTCGGCGCGGCTGACGGTGCACCGGCGGCGGATGTTTCGACCGGTGGAGGAGCTGATACGGTTGCTGCAAGTGCAGTGGTTGGCGCAAGTGCAGTGGTTGGCGCAGGCGCGATCGGCGCACGTGCGCCGCAGCCGAGTGTTGCGCATATCCACCAGAGCATCGCGTGTGTTCGCATGTTGTAATGATAACCGCACCGACGATGAATCGGGGCTACCGAAGGAACGGAGGCGTGCACGTTCCGCCGTGAGCCCTGCTCGCCGTGCTCCGGAGTGGCTGCAACAACGGTGAAAAAATTGCAAAATGTTGCTGCTTTGAATGCTGAACGTTTGTACAGTAATTGAATGATCGCTTGCGTTGATATCTCTGCGCTGCCACTGCAAGTGCTGTGGCGCGCCGATCCAACGTGGCGGGTGCATCCGGTGGTTATCGTCGACGAAGATCGACCACAAGGCCTGGTGTTATGGGCTTGTGAACGGGCGCGGGCTCAGCAAGTCATGCCAGGCCAACGGTATGCGCATGCATTGGGGCTGTGTCGTGATCTGCGGGCGCGGGTGGTTGCACCTGAAGCGATTGCCGCGGCGGTGGATGAACTGCACGTGGTGCTGCAGCGGTTTTCGCCGCGGGTCGAAGCAACCCCGGCAAGTACAACAGATCGGTGGTTGAGCCCGGGTAGTTTTTGGCTCGACGGTGATGGGCTGGCGCGTATTTTTGTTGATGCGGCAACGCAACGGCCGGGTACCGCGTGGGGGCAGGGCATTGTTGATGCGGTGCGTGCCTGTGGTTTTGCTTGTGTGGTGGTGGTGGGCTACTCGCGTTTTGCCACGTATGCGGTTGCCAAGGCGGCGAGCATGCTTATCGCTGATCCGCGCGCTTCAAAAGTGGTGGTCTTTGCATCCGAAGAAATCGAACGCACCACCGCGCGCAACGTGCCGCTGGCGCGGCTTGATATCGACGTCAAATTGCGTGATGCCTTGGCGCGGTTAGGCGTTACCACGCTGGGCCAAATGGTGCGGTTGCCGGGCGGTGGCATTTTAGAACGCTTCGGCAAACAAGCGTTTGCGTTGTATCAGTTGGCCGCTGGCCAACGTTGGGATCCGTTGGTTGCCACGCGGCCACGCGAAGCGTTGCAAGAACAGGTGTTGCTCGACGACGAAGAGTTCGATGTTGAGCGAATTATGTTTATCGTCAAAGCGGCGCTCGATCGGTTGTTGGCAGCGTTGGTGTTGCAGCGCCGAGCGGTAACCGCGCTGTATGTTGAGCTGCGCTTAAAAATCTCGGTCGCGCAATCACAGTTGCAAACTGAATGTATCAAGCCAGCGGCGGCAACGTTGGACAGTGCAGCGCTCGCGCGCTTGGTGCATTTACGCATCAGCGGCGTGGCTGCACCGATTGCGCCGGTGA
>JAGPDK010000002.1 GCA_018057605.1 Kofleriaceae bacterium
CGCGTGCCAGGGCTTAGGTTGATCCACGTTGGGTCGGTTTCGTGTTGGATGCGCGTGCTCACACCCGTTGTAGTGTCGACGGTAAACAGCGAGATTTCAGTTTGCTCACGATCGAGCAACGTATACGCAAGTGGAGCGCCTTGGGTCCAGGTCACGGTCGCGAGATACGGCAGTAGCGCTGTGTCCCAGGTGATCCAGGTCGGTTCGATGGCTGGGCTGGCGGTTACTGCAATGACGGCAAGGTCGACCACCGCATTATTGCGGCCAGCGCGCGGGTACTTAAATGGTACCGGTGGTTTCGCGGGATGCCGAGCGTCGGCTACATACAAGGTGTCAACCGCGCGTGCGTCGGTGCGTTGGAATACCAACGCTTGACTATCCGGCGACCACCAGTAGCCACGAGTTCGATGCAGCTCTTCTTGGGCTGCGAAATCGGCAACGCCGTATTCGATGCCAATGGGGTGTTGCGTGAGTTGGCGTGGCGCGGCGTCGCCAGTCGCGCGCACTGTCCAAAGGTCGCCATCGCGCACGAAAGCTACGGTGGTGCCGTCCGGTGATAATTGTGGATCAAACGGAAAACCCTCGCCGACCTGCAATTCGCGCGGTTCAGCGGTGGTGTCAGCCGCTAGATCGCGGTCAAGAATGAATAACCGTTCGCCAAGCGGAATCAACAGCCGGCGGCCATCGCGCGCGACGCTGATACTGACGATGCCGCGGGTCGCGGTGCGAGTTCGTTCGCGCCTCGCTTTTTCAGCATCCGAGAGGTGTTCGCTAGCGCCGCCCAGCAATTGAGCCGAGGTCACTAACGTTGTGATCGCGCCGGTGTTGCTATCAAGCTGATATAAATCCGAAGCAAAACTGCGGGCCGGTGTGCGTCGAAACAACACCGCGCCGTCGGGCGTAAGCGCCAGCGGGACTGGCTGGCCCAAGCGAAAATTAAACGTGGCTGCTGCAGCAGCAAGAAAGGTTTCGTTCAGGACGGGCCACGACATGACGTTTCCTTGGCAAGACAAACAAGAGCGTGCAGCGATACGCCAGTCGTTGCTGGGTATCAGGCGGTGGGCACAATGCCCAATTATGCCGGTAGCATAGCCTGAACTTTCGCCATTAATTTGCGATCGGGCGCTGTGGTTGCAACGATCTTTTTATGAACACCATATCTTCGAGCCACCGCGCCGCTAGCTCTGAACGCCGGCAAAACCGATCCGCGTATTTGGCGCAAGCGCTCAAATTTCAACTTGCGGCATGCTGCACCGAGGGCGAAATTTCTGCCATGGTGATCGCGGACAGCGATGGGATTTTGTTGGCGTCGTCGGGCGACGGTTCAGCGTGTGAAGAAGTTGCCGCGCGCATGGCCGTGCTTGGCTGCCGCATCAATGAATTTTCCGGCACGCTGCTTGGGCCCAGAAATGGAGCGAACGAGCCAACGCTCGAAGCGGGGCCCAGAAATGGAGCGAACGAGCCAACGCTCGAAGCGGGGCCCAGAAATGGAGCGAACGAGCCAACGCTCGAAGCGGGGTACTGCGAAAAATGGGACGTGCAGATGTCGAAGTTTCGCGTTGAAGACGCCGACTTGTTGGTCTGTGCGGTTGGTGGCAGCGCCGAACAACGGCAACGCCAGATTTCCCGCGGTGCGCAAGGTGCACGGCGAATTTTGCGCGCCGCGTGAGTGCGCTTGACGTTGGCGTGAGCACGCCGTCGCGGACGATTCACCACGGTGATGCGCTGGAATTTTTGCAGCGCGGCCCGCTGCCTCCGGACCACAGTATCATTACGTCGTTACCGGATATTTCCGAGGTGCCCAAGCTGCTCGATTGGCGGCAGTGGTTTATCGACGCTGTCACGCTGTGTTGTCAGCAACTGGCCGATGATGCCGTCGCGATTTTTTATCAAACCGATATCAAACGCGATGGGGTTTGGGTCGATAAAGGTCACATGGTGCAACTCGGTGCAACCGCGGCGGGCAGCGCGTTGTTGTGGCACAAGATCGTTTGTCGAGCGCCAGCCGGCACAACCACGTTTGGCCGGCCGGCGTTTGGCCACATGTTGTGCGTGAGTCGTGGCTTGCGGTTGCCGATCGGCGCGTCGTCGGCCGATGTGTTGCCAGCGCAAGGTCAGATGTCGTGGCCACGCGCGATGGGCTCGGCGGCATGCGAAGCAGCCGTAGCGTTTTTACAAAAACACACAGCTTGTCGAACCGTAGTTGATCCGTTTTGTGGCTTGGGTTCAGCACTTGCCATCGCAAATGCCGCGGGCTTTCACGCGGTTGGCGTCGAATTGTCAGCTAAACGCGCAGCGCGAGCCCGTTTGCTTACATGGCCCCCCGTACGCGCCTAATCTGCGTCGAAGTAGGCATGTAATGGACTGAAATTATTGAAATATCTTAACCTTGGCGGGGGCGTTTAGAATGCGTTTAGAGTAGTATCGTAAACGCAATATGGGGGGATCATGAGCGGATCACGCCGGCGGCAAGGAACCACGAACGCCCAAGCCGCAGCTACGCCAGCATTGGCCGGCCTGTTGATGGTGGCGCAACGCCTTGCACGCTCACCGAGTCGGTGCTTTTTTATCGGCGGCGACGCTGGCGTCGGCAAGGGGATGTTGGCGTCGTTTATTCATAGCGAATCGACGCGCGCTGATCGGCCGTACCTGGTCGCGGATCTTGCGGCAATGCAACCTGCGGATATGGATCTCGCGCTGTTTGGCACCCAGGGACTGTTGATGGCGGCCGACGGCGGCACGTTGTTGCTCCAAGCGCTAACCGTTTTGCCAAATCGCCTGCAGCGTAAGCTGTTGCGGGTATTGCAGGAGCGCACGTTTGATGCGGCGGATGGCGGTACCATGTGTACTGTTGACGTTCGGATCATCGTGACGTCGAATTACGATCTTGATGGCGCGGAGCGAGCGATGTTGCGCGAAGACTTGCGGTATCGGATTACCGCAGTGCAACTGTATGTGCCGCCGTTGCGGCATCGGCGCGGCGATGTGTTGGTGTTGGCTACGCATTTTTTGCTCAACGCAAACCAGGGCCAGCTTCGCCAAGTTTCGTTTGCGCCAGAAGCCATGCATGCGTTGCAAGCGTATCCATGGCCTAACAATGTGCATGAGTTGCGTCAGGTCATCGAAACTGCGGTTGCGACTGCCGTGAGTCAAGGTCGGGATGTGTTACTGGCTGGGGATTTGAATTTGCCGGCGGTATCAACCGCGACGTTCCCGCGTTCGTCGCGGCCGCCGCCGTCACCAGAGTTGGCTTTTGCGAGCGGTTCGATACCGTCGCTGGCCTTGGTCCCCGAGGGCGCAGGCGTAACGCCGGGACAACTGAGCAACGAGGGGCCATCGGCGCAAGCCTCGGTGGCTAGGCCCGTGGTCGAGTCGTTGTACGGTCCGAACCATCGTGCCCCGACGCTGCAAGGTGTGTCGGCCGAGCGATTGTGGGATGAGTTGCAACTCAACGGCGTGATCGAGTAGGTAGGCAAGCACCGTACGTTCGCTCCGCACCGGTAGCTGGCCGGGTGGCGGGCCGCTGCAACTACGAGCGTTGGGTTGCCGTGTAGCCGCGAGCGTTGGAACGATCGTGTGAATGCTGTATGCCCAGTTGTTTGCTACATTGCGAGCGTGAGCCCTCTGCTTGAACGTATGACCACTCGGGTCGTCGCGGCGCGGCCCGTGCCGGATGCTGCTACGGCACAACGTTGCGCAGCGGTATCGGTGATTGTGCGCGTGCAGGAGGGTGCGCCGCATGTACTGTTGCTCAAGCGCGCCGAGCGTGAAGGTGACCCGTGGTCCGGGCAAATCGCGCTTCCTGGCGGACGCTTCGAGCCAGCCGATCAAAACTTGTACGTAACCGCGTTGCGTGAAACCCAAGAAGAAACCGGGGTTGACTTGCGAGCCGCGCCGTATCACGGCCACGCTGAAGCCCTGCATCCGTTTTCGGCTGGCCCGAAGGGTATGCCGGTCACGCCTTTTTTGTTTGCCCTCGATGGCGCACCGACCGCCGCGCCGATTGTCACCCTCAATGCCGAAGCCACTGCATGGTTTTGGTTTCCGCTGGAAGCGGCGGCGGCCGGAACGCTACAAAGCTCGATTACGTTTCGTAACACCAGGTTTCCGGCGTGGCAGTTTGAACAGTACACGGTGTGGGGCTTAACCATGAGGATCTTAGCGCAGTTCATCGCGTAATTGAGCTTGAATTGCCGGGGCAGACGCGTATGTTCCGCGCCATGAAAGCTATGCAATACCGCGCTGCGGTAGTTACGATGGGAGCCGTGGGCATGTTGGCGGCAGCGTCAGGTTGCGGACCAGCGGCACGCAATTGTTCTGATCCGGTTGCACTGGCAACCGATCGCTCAAACTGTGGGGCGTGTGGCGTTGAGTGCAACAGCGACCAAGGCTGCATGGCCGGCGCTTGTTACGACCTGCCTTGTGAACCGGGCAAAGTTAGCAAGTGTTACACCGGCACCGCTGATACCGCGAATGTCGGCAGCTGCCAAGATGGCAACAAAACTTGTGCGGCCGACAAAACCTGGGGCCCTTGCGACGGCGAAGTGTTGCCCGGTGCCGAAGTGTGCGGCAACAGCCTCGACGACAACTGTAGCGGCCAAGTCGACGAAGACACCGATCTCGACGGCGACGGCTTTACCACCTGCGCTGGCGATTGTTGTGACTCGGTGCAATGCGGCAAGCCAGCGTTGGTGAATCCAGGCTCGTTTGAAATTGCTGGCAACATGGTTGACGACGATTGTGATGGTATGGTCGACAATCCAGCGGTGACATGTGACAGCACGTTGCAATCCAACAGCAACCTCGCGCTCGATTACGCACGTGCCATGGACCTGTGCCAAGTGGCGACGGCAAATGACAAAAAGTGGGGCATCATCAGCGCGCAATTCACCAAAACCGATGGCAATGGCTTGCCCGCGAACGTGCAGCGCTCGATTCGGGCCAAGTTCGGCAATGCGGTGTTGCCTAAAGCTGGCGCGCAGTTGGCGCTGTTTTCAACCGGCAACGCGGCTGGCAAAAATGACATCAATCCGCCGTACGTTGAGTTTGATCGGGCGACCAGCGTTGGCACAGCAGCAAACTTTCCAGCGGATTTTGTGGCAGCCAACGGTGGCAAATTACCCAATGCCCCAGGCTGTCCGGAACCGTTTGGCGCTTCTGCCAACGACCCCATCATGCTGACGCTGACCGTGCGCGTGCCGTCGAATGCACGGTCATTTAGTTTAGCTTCGAACTTCTTTAGCTCGGAATTTCCTGAATACACGTGCACGCCGTACAACGACTTTTTTGTGGTGTTGCTCGACTCGATGTTCAACGGCATGCCAGCCAACCCAACCGATAAGAACCTAGCGTTTTATCAGGACGCTGGCGGCGGCAAATATCCCGTCGGTGTGAACTTAGCGTACTCGGCCAATGGCACCGGCACGGGATTGTTCAATCAGTGTGTTAATGGCCAAACTGGCTGTGCCGGCGGAGCGGTAAGTTCGATCACCACCTGTCAAGGTACCAATGAGTTGGCCGGCACCGGTTTCGACACCGCGCGCGCTGGCACCTGCGACGACAACAGCTTGATGGGCGGCGGCACCGGCTGGCTGGTCACCCGTGGCAACGTCGTCGGTGGCGAGGTTATCAAACTGCGTATCGCAATTTGGGACACCAGCGATGCCAACCTCGACTCGCTGGTTGTGCTCGATAACTTTCAATGGTCGGTCGAAGGCTCAGACCCTGGCACCGTCGTCGAGTAAGGCTGACACTTCACGTCGCCGCGCGTGACGCCTGTGCAACCAGGGAGCTTCATGCAGCGGCAGTTTCTAGTTAGCGTGTAGCCACGCGATGCGATAGACTGTCGCCATGTCACGTCGGTCGCAGCTCCGCAGTATCGCGTATCATCGCGAAATCGCGCAGCAGTTGAACGCTGACGTGATGGCGCTCGCGTTGGCGAATTTGATTCGGGCTGAACTGCGAGGCACCACTCACCTTGCTTACATCGCACGCTGGCGGCAATTACTGGATGGGCCTCGCGATGTCCTGGTGGCTGCGCTGCAAGCCGACAATGAAGTCATGCGCGACCTTCGGCAGTGCACTCCGTTTGCGGGTGCGCTCACGCCACAACGACGATGGCAGCTTTGGGCCAGCGTAGAAACTAATGAGTCGTGAATCGCGCTGCACTCGAACACATCATTCGCGCAGCCTCGGTAATTTCTGGGGATGATGAAATTATCGTGCTCGGAAGTCAGGCAGTGCTTGCAAGTTTTCCGAATGCGCCTGCAGTGATGTTGGTGAGTGATGAAGCGGATGTGTATCCGCGGAATTTCCCAGAGCGCGCGGACCTCATCGAAGGCTCGATCGGTGAGTTGTCGCCGTTTCACGACACGTTTGGTTATTACGCCGAAGGTGCAAGTGAGCAAACCGCGTCATTGCCACGCGGATGGCAGACACGTCTAGTGCCTCTTCAAAATCCGAACACGCGTGGAGCGACCGGGCTTTGTCTTGAAGTGCATGACCTGGTTGCGGCTAAACTGGTCGCTGGACGTGAAAAAGACAAAGTTTATGCTGCTGCTGCGATCGCCGCGAAAATCGTAGATGTTGATCTGCTGCTCGAACGGATTGCTCAGATCGATGTAGACCCACGATTGTTAGCCGCGGCGGCTGCGGTCGCGCGATCGCTGACTTGACCGTTGCGGCTACAGCCGAATCGGTAAACCCGCCGAGGCTAAAAACGCTTTGGCTTGGCCAATGGAATGTTGGCCGAAGTGAAAGATCGACGCTGCGAGCACGGCATCGGCGCCCGCGTACAGGCCGTCGGCGAGGTGCTGCAACTGGCCAACGCCGCCTGAGGCAATCACCGGCACGGTGGCGGCGCGTGCGATCGCATGGAGCAATGCACAATCGTAGCCGGTGCCGGTGCCATCGCGGTCCATGCTGGTTAACAAGATCTCGCCAGCGCCGAGTTCGACCACGCGTGCGGCCCAGGCTTCGGCGTCGAGGTTTTCATCGGTGCGGCCGCCATGGCTAAACACGTTCCAGCCGTTGCTGCCCATGCGGGCTTTGGCATCAATGGCGACGACGATAGCTTGATTGCCAAACCGATCGGCCAGCGCGCTGATGAGTTCTGGCGTTCGAATCGCTGCGGTATTGATTGCGATTTTGTCGGCGCCAGCGTCGAGCAAGCGTTCGGCATCGGCGACGGAGCGTACGCCGCCACCGACGGTCAACGGCACAAATAACCGGTCGGCGGTACGGGCAACTACGTCGATCAGGGTCGAGCGCCCTTCGGGTGCGGCCGAGATATCTAAAAAGCAAATTTCGTCGGCGCCCTGCGCATCGTAGGCCGCGGCTTGTTCCACGGGATCGCCGGCGTCGCGCAGTTGCAAAAAGTTAATGCCTTTGACCACGCGGCCGTCTTTGACATCAAGGCACGGAATGATGCGCCGAGTTAACACGTTGGCGCCACCGAACCGCGTGCTGTGGCAACCGCTTCATCTACGGAAAAGTGATGATCATAAATCGCGCGGCCAACCACCACGGCCGGAATCCGGGCATCACGTAACCGCGCCAAGTCATCGAGCGAGCCGACGCCACCCGAAGCAATAACATCGCACGACACGGCAGCCGCTAGGGTCGCAGTGGCTGCGACGTTGGGGCCAATGTGCGTGCCGTCGCGTGCGATATCGGTGTACAGCAACGCAGCTGCGCCCCAACCACTGGCGCGTTGGCCGAGTTCAATCGCCGAAACATTGCCGCTCGCAGTCCAGCCGTCGACCGCGACGATGCCATCACGGGCATCGACCGCGATGACGATTTGGCCAGGATACGCGCGGCACGCAGCTTCGACCAAGGCAGGCGAGCGCACGGCTGCGGTGCCCAACACTACGAACTGCGCACCCAATGCAAACACGGCGTCGATCGCTGCACGGTCGCGGATGCCGCCGCCGACTTCAACCGGGATGGGACTCGCGGCGATGATTTGCGCCAGCAGCTCGGTTTGCACTGGCGCGCCAGCAAACGCACCGTCGAGGTCAACAACATGCAGCCGGGTTACCCCAGGTCGGGCCAAGGTCACCACGAAATGCACGGGATTGTCAGAAAACACGGTGACTTGATCGCGTTTGCCTTCGCGTAAGCGCACCGCTTTGCCACCGAGCAGATCGATGGCGGGAAATACCAACATTAGCTTTTGTCCTCGACGAAGTTGCGCAACATGGCTAAGCCAACGGTCTGACTTTTTTCAGGATGAAATTGGCACGCAAACAAATTGTCTTGGCGCACCGCCGAGCAAAACTCGCCGCCGTAGTCGGTGGTCAGCGCAATCACCTTGGCATCGCTTGGCCGAACCGCGTAGGAATGCACAAAATACACAAACGCACCGTCGGCAATGCCGCGCAGCATGGGCTCGGGCCGTGCGCGTGGCGCCGTTACGTTGGCCGCCGGCCGTTGCACTTGATTCCAGCCCATATGTGGAATTTTGAGTCCAGGACCACCACGCAAGCGCTCAACCTGCCCGGCGACGAGCCCTAACCCTGGCAAAGGCGCGGGTGCGGGGCCTTGTTCTTGGCTTTGCTCAAACAACACTTGCATGCCTAAACAGATGCCAAGATAGGACGTGCCAGCGCGCAGCCGCTCGGTTAAAACTTCACCGAGCCCGGTTTCGGCCAGGCCGCGCATGAATGGCCCGAACGCACCTTGGCCCGGTACGACAATTTTGTCCGCTCTTCGGACAACATCAGGATCGCGCGTCTGCACTACCGCCGCGCCGGCTGCCATCAACGCACGTGCAACCGACCGAAGGTTGCCGGAGCAAACATCCACCAGCACGACGTTGGTCACACGCTCAACGTCCCTTTGGTGGACGGCACCGCACCACCGAGCCGTGGGTCAAGCTGGGTGGCGGCGTCGCACGCCCGGGCAAATGCTTTGAAAATACACTCAATGGTGTGATGGGCATTGCCGCTGTAGTGCAGCAATACATGTAAGTTGCATTGGGCGCGGCTGGCAAAGGCGGCGAAGAATTCTTTGGCCAGCTCGCAATCAAACGTGCCGATCCATTTTCCGTCTAACCCTTTGACATTCCAGACAAAAGCCGGCCGGCCACAAAAGTCGACAGCAACGGTGGCGAGGACTTCGTCCATCGGCAGGGTGGCGGAGCCATAACGCACCACGCCAGCTCGGTTGCCTAGCGCTTGCTCCATCGCGGAGCCCAGCGCCAAACCGATATCCTCGACGGTGTGGTGGCCATCGATTTCGATATCACCAGCCGCGCGCACGGTCAAATCGAACATGCCATGGCGGGCGAAGGCATCGAGCATGTGGGTCAAAAACGGTAGCGGTGTAACGATTTCGCGTACACCTGTGCCGTCGACACCAAGCTCCAGGGCGATTTGGGTCTCTTTCGTGTTTCGTTCGATCCGGCTTCGTCTTGGCACCACGGCTCCTTGTATCAGCTTGGTCTCGATCGTACAAATACCCATGAACTCGCGATCCTTGGGTTTTTCGTTTAGTGCGGTTTTGGCTGGTTTAGCAGCAGCGACGTTGGTTGCCAGCTGTGGTGGTTCGAGCAAAAAAGGTACGCGCAAGCCCAAGAGCAAAATCGCAATCAAAAAGCCAGGCAAAGGCAAAACCGAAGCTGACTATGCGCGCGAACGCGCCAATGCGATTCACGCCATCGTGCCTGAAGGTAGTTCGTGTTTGCCTGAAGAAAAGCTCAACCTACAAGTCGCGCTATTGGGCGAAGAAGTTGTGTTGTGCGGCAACGATACTGACGCCGAACGTGCGCTCGGCCAAATCGCTTGTTGGACCATCGACAAAGCTACCGGCGGGCTTACCTACAAAGCCCCAGCTCCGTTGCTGGGTCGGGCCATGATGGTAAAGACCGAGGTTGGTTGTGCGCGCGGTTATTGCCCGCCAACCAAGCTGCCAGCCGGCGCAGTGCATGTTGCACATAGCACGGATGGTGCTGCTGCCGTGGTAGTGGTGGGCACCACCGCCAGCATTTTTGATGTTGCAAGCAAGCAACACAAGTTTGAATTTGATCTGGCCGCTGCTGAGCTCGCGGCCAATGCGATCAGCGGCAACGTCGTCGATATGGTGTTCGTCGGCGATACTTTGTTTGTTGCCGCTGGTGCAACGCCATCGATGACCAAGGTTTGGATGTTCAAAACTGACGGCAAAGGCTTGGGGCCGGTGGGCTCGCCGAATCCAAAAGAAAAAGATCCGATTTCAGTTCATGCCGGTTCGTTGTCGGTGCTCGATGCTGATCACGTTGGCTTATCGGAAGCCGGCATGTCGGCGCTGTACAGCATCGAAGTTTCGACGGGCAAACGCACCAAGTTGGTGCGCAAGTTGCCGAAGTTCAGCTGCACGCCAAAAGAGTTGGCTGCGTATTGGTCGATGGCTGGCAGCGAAGTTGCAGCCAAGTGCAAGAACACCGTCGACTCGGCGATGGGGCCGTTTATTGGCGCTGATTTCATCGCTGGTAAAAAAGCTATGTTGGGGTCGCTGCGCGGTAGTCGTCGAGGTGAATTGGTGGTGCTCGACCTAAAAACCCTCGCTGAAAAGACCACGATCAAGCTCAAAGTTTGCAGCTCCGATGGTGAGCCGTCCGCAGCGACCGAATAAGCGGCTCGCGATTCACTTAGGCCAAGCCGCGTGCGAACCAGCCGTCGCGGCCGTCCGCAGCCACAGCTTTTCGCCCGGATGCGAAGGTGTGGGTTCTCCAATCGCGGTATACCTACGCGATGAGCGGCAGCAACGAAGCCTCCACGATTACGTTTGTTTCTAACGGTGAGCCGATTGTCGGTGCCTTGGCCACACCGGCCGGTGAGCAGCGCGTTGGCGGTATTGTTGTGGTGCATGAGTGGTGGGGGCTGACTTCGCACATTCGCGATATTGCCGGCCGCTGGGCCGCCGCTGGCTTTGTCGCGCTCGCCCCGGACTTGTATCGCGGCGAAGTTGCCGTCGATGCTGAGCGTGCGCAGCAGTTGATGACCGCATTGCCGCGTGAACGTGCCATGGCAGATATCGCAGCGACGGTCGCTACGTTGCGGGCCCATCCGCGTTGCAACGGCAACGTGATTATCACCGGGTATTGTATGGGTGGTTCGCTGGCGCTGCGGGCCGCATGTGAGGTGCGAGGCCTGGTTGGTGTCGTGCCGTTCTACGGAATTCCGGGCCCGGCGCAGTGGCAGGCGGTCGAAGCGCCGGTGATGATGCATGTGGCGAGCCGCGACGAGTGGGTAACGCCGGCCGCTGCCCACGCGCTGCAACGTACGCTGCACGACCTCGGGAAGACCTGTGAGGTCCATGTGTACCAAGCGGATCACGCATTTTGTAACGACAGCCGGCCGCGCGTGTATCAAGCGGCCGAAGCTGCGCTAGCGTGGGACCGCACCATTGCGTTTGCTCGGACTCAAACCGCGTAGTCGTGGCGGACTCAACGGGCTCAACGGCCGCGACGGCACCGTCGGAGCCAGCGCACCCACCCGGATCGGCGCTGGCAACGTCGAACGCCGCGGCCGACGCGTATGTCGAGGCTAGCGCTGATGTGGCGTCGCGCTTCGAATACTACAAACAAAAAGTTGGCTTGGTGGCGGGGCCGCTGTTGGCACTGATGGTGTGGTATTGGTCAACGACCAAAGCGCCGGCGTTACCGGCGCTGATGGCGTTATGCGTGACCTGGTGGATCACCGAAGCGTTGCCTGCCGCTGTGGTCGCGCTTTTTGCAGCGGTGGGGGCCGTGCTCACTGGGCTTGCATCACCGACGCAAGCGTTTGGCAGTTTTGGCAAGCCGCAACTGTTCTTGTTTGTCGGTTCGTTCTTCATCGCCGAAGCAATGCGCATTCATGGCCTCGGCGAACGCATGGCGCGATCGCTGATGAGTGTCGCGCGCGGTCGCTTGTCGCTGTTGGTGATGCTCGGCCTCACCGCGTTTTTGTTGTCGATGGCGATGTCGAACGCCGCGGCCACCGCCATTGTTTTGCCGATCGCGCTTTCGGCTGCGGGCCCCAGTGATCGAAAATTTCAAGCAGCCGTCGTGCTAATGGTGGCGTGGGCGGCATCGGTCGGAGGTTTGGGCACGCCGGTGGGCACGCCGCCGAATCTTTTTGGGATTGCGGCGTTACGGCAACACGGCTTGGATCTCGGATTTGTCGAGTGGATGGCCATGGGGGTACCGATTGGCCTGGTGATGATGTTGGCGCTGGTGCTGGTATTGGCGTGGTTCTTTGGCGTCAAGCGCGGCATGAGTTTGCCGGATCAGCTGCACCGCGCGCCACGGCGTTGGCAAGTCGGCGAGTACTCGGTGGTCGTGGTTGTTGGGCTCGCGGTGCTAGGTTGGTTGTTGCCGAGTATTGTCGAGGCTGTGTCGAGTCAGGTTGGGCCTGGCAGCGCAGCAATGTGGATGCGGACCCATCTGACTGAAGAAGTTGTCGCGGTGATTGCCGGGGCGTTGTTGTTCATTTTGCCTGGTGGGCGTCGCGGCGTGGGCGGCGGCAAGCGGCCGGCGCTGACCTGGAGTGAAGCGACCCAGATTGATTGGGGCGTAATTCTACTTTTCGGTGGTGGCATCCTGCTCGGTAATTTAGCGAACTCGACCGGGTTATCTGCCGAGTGGGGCCGATCGCTGGTAGCGCTTACTTCCGCCCATTCAACATGGGGCATCGTCGCGCTGTGCACGGGCATTGCAATTGTGTTGTCTGAAGTCACCAGCAACACGGCTACGGCTACGTTGATGGCGCCGCTGGCGGCCGATCTCGCTCACGCTGCTGGCGCTGCGCCGATTCCGGCGGTACTTGGGGCGACGCTTGGCGCTAGTTTCGGCTTTATGATGCCAATTTCAACCGCGCCGAATGCCTTGGCCTATGCCACCGGCACGGTGTCGATGGGGCAGATGATGCGCACCGGTATTGTATTTGATATCGTTGGGTTCGTGTTGATCGTTGGCGGCCTGCGAATTATTTGTCCGCTGATGGGCTGGATGTAACGTGTCGGCGTGGGCTGGTGTAAAACGTAAATGTTAGCCAACCGCTTCGGCGTAGGTCATCACTAGATACATCACGGCTTCGTCGGTGCCTGGGTTGCGATACGCATGCGGCGCATCGGCTTCAAACAGTACCGCGTCGCCGGCTTCCAGGCGAAACACGCCATCGATGGTTTCGATCTCCAAGGAGCCAGCGGTTAGCGCTAGGTTTTCACTGGTGCCGGGTGCGTGCGCTTCGGCGCGCTCTTCGCCGCCTGCGGCTAAGCGAAGTTCGTAAAATTCAACACGGCGCGGTCCGTCGAAGGGAAACAACGCGCGTGATGAAAAGGACCGATTGTGGCTGGTGAGTAATTTGCCTTCGGTTGCGCGGAGTACTTGTGGGCCACTCGCGGCGCGAACCGAAATAAGTGCTGAGAAGGTGACTTGTAATGCCCGCGCGATTTTCCACAATACATTGATCGTCGGCGCACTTTGCCCAAGCTCAATTTGCCCCAACATGGCGCGGCTCACCCCTGAAAGTTGCGCTAGCGCTTCGAGGGAAAGTTTACGTTGGCCGCGCAGCCGGCGTAAATTGCCGCCGACCACTGGTGCTAAGTCGGTGGCTTGAGGGGCGGAGGTCGCCGTCATTGCGGAAGCGGGACTTTTTGCAGCCTTGGCTTGGCCGGCCCGGCGCACCGGCTTTTTCTTGTCAGTCACAGGCCGCAACGATACCTGAGACTCCGCAACGGATGCTACCGCCTTCGGCCGATGAATGATTGACGAACATCGTGCGCGGCAACGCGTGGTCGCTGCCCGCACGCTCGTGGTGCGTTGCAGCCCGCAGGGTATTTGGTGTGCGCGGGTTATGTGTGCGCACGCGCGCAGCTGTGTTGTGTGGCCACCACATCACCCGCTTGCACACGTCCGAGCGCGTCGTGAGACCATATTTGGCTTGGCGCGATGTTTGCTGTGTGTAGGTTTGTGACTGCGAGGCTTCAATCTTGAGCAGCACAGAGAGACATTTATGCAAATATTTTCGCGAATTCTATTCTTAGCCGCTTTAGTTGTGGGCCCATCAATCGCGTTGGCCGATGAGCCGGTGCCGCCGCCAACTGGTAACGAAGGCTCCGATACGCCAACGGCCGAAGGCACGCCAGGCAAGGTCGCTTCACCTACCGCGCCATCCTCGCTACCAGCTCCGCAATCCGATGACGATGTGCAACCGCAAGTTGCATCGCCAGGCATGCCCGCGGGTGGCATCGTGAGCCAAGCCGGCGTCGGTGGCGTGATTGGTTACGGCCGCGCAGGTGTACTTGAACTCGGAGGTTCGGCCGGGTTCACCGTCGCGACCGACTATCGCAACTTGAACTTTGCGCCAACGATCGGCTGGTTCGTCGCGGACAACCTAGAACTTAGTGGAATCGTCAGTGTGTCGAACATCAAGTCGGGCGACGCTTCGACGACATTGTGGTCGACCTTGATTGAGCCAAGTTACCACTTGCCGATCAATCGCTCGCTGTTTGTCTTTTTAGGTCTTGGCGTCGGCGCATCACATGTGACCGGCGCAGGCACTGGGTTTGCTGTTGCACCGCGCATCGGCACCAACTTCATGATCGGGCGCTCGGGCATCTTGAGTCCATCGATATCGTACCAGTACACCACCATGGATGTGCCAACCTCAGGTGGCGCGGGTGCAGTTACGACGGTGGCCTTAACCAGCGCAGTGCAGTTTAATGTTGGCTACACTGTAATGTGGTGAGCGCTCGACACGGGGCATATGACAATTTGTCGCAGCGCTGTTGCTGGGCCAAGACCTTACTTGCCGGAGCTAGAATTCGGCGGCCAAGCGTTCGGTGCTGTTGTCAAAATTCGCCGCGGCTGTGACCGTCGCAGATTTTGCGGACACTCCCTGTGAAACCTGCTACAGCTTTTGAATGTTGAAAAAAGCGCTCGTCTCGTTGGTTATTTTTGCAGGTGCGTGCTCGAACAACTCCGATACGTCGGCGACTAGCTCGGCTGGGATTGCGCCAGCGGCAGCGGCGACGCCGGCGAAAGCCGCCAAAGATCCTGCGACCGCACGCAAGCTGATTGCTGCGGGCGCCGTCGTACTTGATGTTCGTTCCGTCGAGGAATACAACCGAGAGCATTTACCGCAAGCGCCCAATATCCCGGTGGCAGACTTTGCCCGCCGCATTGGCGAAGTCGATAAGCTGGTCGGTGGCGACAAGAGCAAACCCGTGGTGGTGTATTGCGCCTCGGGCCACCGTGCGACGACAGCGAAAGCCCAGCTCGAAGCCGCCGGCTACAGCAACGTGGTTAATGGCGCAGGCTACGACGATCTGCGCTGAGCATTTTTGCACCGGTCGGTGGTTATTCCGACGATGAATCGGCCAGCACAGTTGCAGGCCTAGGTTACCTGGGCAAAGACAACCACCTGATTTTTCCCAAACGTCTTTGCACAACTTGGGCAGGTCGCGTAGAAGAAATATAGTTGCTGTAGTTTTCGCTCATGGCTTTGAACGACCTTTTCCATCTCGGCAATCCATGAGCCGATGTTTCGAAACGGGCCGGTGAATACTTTGGTCATGAAGGTACCCGATAAGTATTCCATGTGCATGTTCGGTACTTCGCGATCGGTAGCCATAAAAATGTCTGCGCCCCACGGCGATACTTCTTCGACGAGCCATAGCGGCTCTTCAGCATAGGCCTGGGCTTTTTCAATGGCCGCGTGATCGCGCGTCATAACCGAGCCGAAGTTTAATGGAATATGCAAAAACTCACGAATGTGGTCTTTGGCGAAGGGCTTGTCTTTCCACACAAACTCTTGATTTTCCCAGCGCGCTTCGTCTAGTCGTGCACAGCAGCCGGTTTCTTTGTTGTCGTATTTCGTGTCCGCTAATTTCATCCTACCCTCCAGGTTCAAAAAGATGATGGTTTGCAACCTGCGAGCATAAATAGACCACGATATATCTGGACTGTACATCGTTTCGCCAACGGCTCCGGAGGCCGAGCTGCTACAACGCGTCTAGCGGGTGCCAGAGTCCCACACCAGCGGCCGACTTGCGACGAGGAAGGTGGTGTAGCTTGGCACTTTGGTTGGGCCAATATCGGGTGCGGTAGCAAATTGAAACCCGGGGCCGGCGGGTGTGCCTATCGGCGACACTGAGCCGACGTTGAGCACCAGTTGTCGCAGCATGGTGTGTTGTTGCCACGTGACGATTTGGAAACAGGTGTTGTTGGTGATGGGGCGTGCGCAACGTGTGACGGGTTGCGCGGCGGGACCGGTGTAGCCAAAGTTTTGATAGGTGCGCTCAGCGGCTAGCCCAACGCCGGGATTGAGAACCGCCATGTTGGAGATGCCTGCTACCAACCGCACCACAACGGGACCGCCCGCAGGATCGCGGCCAGGAATTCGGCATCGTGCGATCCCCGTATTCACGTTAGTGATGCAATTGCCAACCGGTTGCTGATCGTCGTCGAGCAAGAGAATGTTCCAACCAATGAGCGTGGCGCTGGCGTCAACGATGTCGAATGTCGTGGGCACAAAGGTGTCAACGGCCGGCGGCGTGGCGTTGCATTCTGGTGCCCGACTACGGGGCTGACAAGGCACCCCGTCGACGGTGAGTGGGCCATACACAACGTCGCGATCAGCGATCCAGGAAATTTTGCTCAGCTTACTCTTTGGTGCAAATACCGAGGCCTCAAATTCAACAGGCTCAACCGTGCCGTTGGTAATTCTTGATTCAAAAAACTGACCGGCGGTGGTGCCATTGATCACGCGCGACACCGGTGGCACGTTGGACAAGCGCCAGTTGCCCATGGCCATTTCGCCATTGGTCGCGAGCTTAGGTGGCAGCGTTTGTAACGGCGCGGCGAGTACCCGCATGCTCCAACAAGCTGAAGCTTTTGCGGTGCGACCGGCCCAGTCGACGACCTGCCATTCAATCGTATAATTGTCGTCAGCTTTGCCGAAAATGTCAGCGAGTTGCCGCGTGATCGGCACCCGCGCTTCGATGCGCTTGCCGATTTGAGTAAACGACAGCGGTTGCCAATCAACCACGACGGCGCCGCTACCATTGACAATATGAAATTGCGTGTTTTTGTTGCTCAACGCAACGCCGATGTTTCCGGTGACTACCCAAGCTAGTTCATTGCGGACGTTTTCGGTGCCGAACAAAGGCACGTCATCGTCGAGCAAATAGCCATATTTCACAACTTCGGCGCAGTGCGCGTCATCAAGGATCACGGGCCGGTCGTCGTGTACATGGTGCGGCTCACCTTGATTGTTAAAGGTCACGACGTCGTGGCTTTCGTCAAGCACCGACGACGGCATGACGCTAATGGTAGGGCCAATCGCATCAAGTCCAAGCGTGACCGCAATTTGCAGGGTGCCGTCTTCGGTGACGGTTTGTAGCGCGAAAAGTGAACCGGTTGCCGTGAGCGTGCCGGCGGGCAGGGGCAGCGACCAGGTGCCGTCAACGTTGGCTGTGGTGCTGGCCACTACCATATCGGCGCGACGGGCTTCAACAACACTGGCCGGATTGGCGCCTGTGCCCGTCAAGGTGGGCTGGGCATCGACGGACCAAAGCGTGATGCCGTCATCGAAAAGCTTGCTGCGGTCAAAAGCAAAATTGCTGTCGATGCAAACGTTGGTGTCGATGGCACAGGCCAACTGTTCGGCACACGGTTGTTGGTCATCACAATAGGAGGGGTTGTCTTTGGCACAACTTGCGGTGACGGCGAACAGCGTTGAAAAAAGCCAAAGCGTGGAACGAGTTTTGCGAGTAGGCATGGAATCCTTGCTGGGTTGGAGTGCCGGCGCCTATCGGTACGGTGTTGCCGGCTGTTGCTCCCAAACCAAAGATTTTGCGTAACTCTATAAAATCACTGAGGATACAGCGCTACTGTCGACTCATTTTTCGTTGCAGCTTTTGCATTTCAGTGGCCCAATGCGGCGCCAGTTGATTCGGCGGTTGAATCGTGGCCGCGGCTTGTTGCGCGGCTCGTAGTGCAGCAAGCGCTGCGCTGCGGCGACTTCGACGTTGCTCAATGTCCGAGAGGCGGACATTGGCTTCAACTAAGATGCTGCCCCAGCGGCCTTGATCATCGGGGCGCACGGCGGCGTGCGTTGCGACAATCCAAGCCGCGACCTTAGCCGCTTGCAAAGGCAGCGGCGCACTCGCGTTGATTTCCAACACCGCTGCTTGGTAGTGGAGCAGGGCGTTGCGGCCGATCAGCGGATACGCCGTAGGCTGCAACGCCAACTGAGTTGTCAGGACTTGCCCGGCGCGGACTAACGCGGCGCGCGCGCCAACGTAGTCTTCTTGCCCGCTCAGGATTTCGGATTGCGTGTAGCAGAGATCGAATAGGGTTTGTTGCCAACGGCCCCGAGCTGGGTCAGCGACGACAAGCTTTTCGCCAATGGCGACCGCGGCACGTAGGCCGCGCGCGGCTTCGAGGCCGTCGGTGGTTTGCAGTTGCTCGGCCAGGTTGCGATACGAGATCATCAGATCTTCTTGTCGATTCAAGTTGCTTGGGTCGCGCTCGGCAAGCTGGGTCCAATGCGCGTGCGCTTGGCGCGCGAAGCGCAATGCTTCTGGGTGCTCGAGCTGCCGATGTATCGACGACAAACGTTGCAGGATAATGGCTTGGTCGCGCACTGCATTGGCGCTGTTGGTTGCAAACCACGCGGTGCCTGATTGCAGCGCTGCCTGATACGCTTCGACGGCCTGGGCAAATTCGTTGCTCGTGTTGTAGGCGTCGGCGATTGCGACGGCGACGGCAATAGCGTCACGCTGGAGCAAGCGGTTGGCAGGATGCTGGGCGCGCATCAAACGCAGCATCGCCGCAGCGCGTTGATAGAAGACCAACGCGTCACGCGGTCGCTCAGTGACAACTAGATCGCCAAGGCGCTGCAAGGCAACCGCTGGCGACAACAGCGGGTCACCACTTCGCAGCATGATCTGCCATTGAAACTGCAGCGCGGCTTCGAAGGATGCTTGCGCAGCGATCGGTTCATTGCGGGTTGCCGCAATCGCACCGCGCTGCACCAGGCAACTTGCACGGTTTTCGATCCAGCGCAGGTCGGCGTTTGCGTCGATTGTCGTCGCTGCCAGCTGCAGGGCTTCATCGCAAAGCTTGCTTGCTAACGCACTGTCGCCGCGTTGATTGGCTAACGAAGATTTGGCACGCCGAAGTTCGGCTTGGGCTAGCGGCTGACGTGGTTCGCCGCTGCTGGCTTGTTCAACTTGGTGAATGATGGCGTCGAGCGTGTCGAGTTTGCCAGCGCTGTCGAGGCTAGCATGTACGTCATGCAGCGTGTACCAAAGTAGGTCGTCGGCCCGGGCCTGTTGTTGCTGGGCGTGGTTGCGCGCTTTATACCGTGCACTCGCGGCGACGCTGGCCGCCGTCACAACCACAGCTGAAATAACAAGGGCGGCAATAACCGTAAGCCGGTTGCGCCGAAGCCAGCGGCCCAAGCGTTGGGTGCGGGTCAGGCTCCACGCGGCGACCAAATCATCGTTGATGAAGGCCCGAATGTCGTCAGCAAATTGCGCTGCGGTCTGGTAACGCGCGTTGGCGTCGCGGGCCATCGCGCGGTCGATGATCGCGATGAGCTGCGGCGGCGCGGCGGCTTCACTTGCGACGACCGCGTCAGGGGCTCGCGTGCGTACTGCGTTGATAAGGCTAAATAACGTTGGCTCTTGATACGGTGGCCGACCGGCAACCACCCGGTACAACACGGCGCCGAGCGCATAGATGTCGGCTTTGGCGTCGACTGGTTCGCCGCGGGCTTGTTCCGGCGACATGTATTGGGCGGTGCCCATCACCGCGCCGGCGTGAGTTTTTTCGACGGCGATGACATCGACGATATCGGCCCGCGCAGTTGGCGTAGCCTCGAGTTCGTCGAGACGTTTACCTAAGCCCCAGTCAATGATTTGGGTGTCGCCAAAGCTAGTAACCAAGATGTTGGCCGGCGTGATGTCGCGATGAATAATGCCGCGCTGATGCGCATGGTGTACGGCGTCGGCCGCGGTTGCGACATTCTTCAACAACCGTAGGCGGTCGGACAAGTTGCCGGATAGCGAGGTTTCTAAGGTGGCACCGACGATGCGGCGCATCGCCACGTACAACGCACCGTCACTGTCACGGCCGAGTTCGTACACCGGCAGGATGGCTGGGTGCGACAGTTTCGCCGCGAGCATCGCTTCTTTGCGCAAGCGTTCTTCTTGGCTGCGATCTTTGGTGAGTAACACTTTGAGCGCGACCTCACGGCCACTGCGCAGGTCGCGGCCCGCGAAGACGCTGCCCATGCCGCCACGGCCAAGTTCACCACCCCAAAAATAGATGTCGTGGCCGTCGCCAACGGCGCTCGCGACCGAAGTCATTGCCGCGCTGGCGTCAGGTTCGACGATGGGTTTGGAGCCCGTCGCCAACATTTTCATCGACACCGTACAGCGCGCGCAGCTTTCAACATGGGCCCGCAGGGTCAGGCTTGATTCGAGCGCAACCTCAGAGCCCGGCATGCCTGGTACGCTTGGTACGCTTGGTACGCTTGCATCATACGCCAAGGAAAGCAGGGCGCGCGGACTTGGGCAAATACCAAAAACGTGTGTCATTTTGATTGCATGGACGCGCTACATTGAACTTATAGGGTATCACTGGTGCAGTTGTTGCCAGCACAGGTGGCTTTGCAATTGGCATTGCCCAGACAGGCTTGCGTACAGTTGCCACCTTCACAGGAAAAGGTGCATGTAGCCGAAGGGGCGCAGTTTTGTTGGCAACCGCCGCCAACGCACGTCGCGGTACCTTTGGCGCTAGGTGCAAAGTTTTGATAGCAACTGCCGTCCTTGCAGGTGAGCTTACAATCGCTGCCGGTTTCGCACTCTTGGCGACAGCTTGCACCTTCGCAATCGAGCGAGCAGGAATCGCCGGCGGGGCAACTGCAGCTATCGCCACTGCAAACCGCGCTTTCACAAGCTGCCAATGCTGAGCCCATCGCTGCGGTAACAAATAGATACGTTAAAATGGATTTGTTCATAGTTGGAGTTCCTTCATTAGGTGAACGCCGCGAACCGGCGCACTGTCGCATGGTTTCTAAAGAAAAATGCACAGCGTAGTTTTGGTTGCGGCGGTGCGATTACTCATATGATCGCAGTTTTTGCAGCAATTGGTCACGGACTTCGGGTTGTGCCGCCAGCTCGCGGGTTACGGTTTGTTGTACTTGCTGCACAATGGCGCGGCGGACCTGGGCGGCATGAGCGGCGCGACGAGTTTGCTGGCCGAGGGTGTGCCAGGCGGACCCAACCACAATCGTCGTGGCGACGATACCTGCAACCAGGATGGCAACCACGGCGCGGTGGGTACTGGCCCATTGCCAGGCAGCGCCAGCGCGATCATAACGGTGCATGGTCACCGGCGCGCCGCTGCGAAAGGCGTTGAGGTCGGCGCTCAGTTCAACCGCGCTAGCATAACGCGGTGGCGTGGCGTCAGCAGCGTCGAGAATGCTAGCCAGCGGGCCGCGTAACAAGCGGCGCGACAGCCCACGGCGGATCAGCATGCCGATGGCACGTACATCGTCATGCGCCGACGCTGGGCGTTGGCAGCGGCGCCACGCTGAACCGATGCCGTAAAGTAAGGCGTGATGGTGGTCGGCCGAGATGCGAATGGTGTCGGTGCCAAGTGAACCATGAAAGCTCGCTTGGCTATGCGCATAGGCGAGTGCATTGCTAACTTGGATGTGCAAATCCAGCAGTTGCAACTGGACGGCGGCCGCTGGCTCGTCACCATGGCCAGTTGCGTCATGCAGTTTACCGCCAGGCGCAAAGCTAAACAGCGCCGCCGCGCGGCCGTCGCGCAGCCTGCCACTACGCAACATCACGGCGATGCCGCTGTGTTCGATGCGTGCAGCTTGCGCTAGCTCAACGGCGAAGGCAGCTTCTTGGGTCGGGTCGTCGAGGGCGAGAATGCGGACGTCGCGGCCGAGTTCAACGTCATAGCCGCAATGCCAGCTGACAAAGCGCTCAACGGTTTGCCCGGGCTGCAGTTCGACGGGCAGGGTGACGGCAAACGCTGGTTCGCTCGTGCTCGTGGTGCTGCGAAACATGGCGGCCACCAGTTGCCGACACTCGGCGCAGTGATCGAGATGGCTATCGATGGCGTCGCGAAGGTTGCCGGTGATCTCGCCGGCCAGCAGGTCGATCAGCAGGTCCTCGGTGACACAGCCCGCGAAAGTCATGGCCTGCATGTTACCATGCACCAGTAGTATGCTTCGGACCTTGGCGATACGATATTTCGACCCACTTTGCGTCGATGGAAAAATCGCCGATGAATTCGTTGCAGCGCTGCAGCGCTTGCTGACCGACGCGCAAAACGCATGGCCGACACTTGCGCTGGACGCTGAGGCATTGTGCGCTGCCCTGCAGCGATACCTTGTGCGGGTCGCGCCCGACGATTGCTCGACCTGGTTGGCGCTTGCGCAACTCAGCGATGCGAGCGAGCTTGGCGCCGCAGCGTGCCTTTGTCAGTCGGCGCCTGCGGCCGATGCGATGCGCGTGATCGATCAGCGGTACCTGCCAATTGCGCGCGTTACGTTGCGGCGGCGCGGCATCGCCGACGAGGTTGCAACCGACGCCGAAAACCGGATTCGTGAAAAGTTGTTTTTGCCCGATGCGAACGGGATAGCTGGCCTCGACCGCTACGTTGGCTCGGGCCGGTTCGAAAGTTTTATTCGCGTGGTAGCGGTGCGTGAAAGTATCAGCTTGTTGCGCAGTCAGCAGCGCGGGCCCGAATTGTCCGACGAAGGCTTGGTTGAACTGATCGCGCCGAGTGCAAACCCCGAAGCCGCAGCGATAAAAGCCGAACTTAAACAAGAGTTTCATCGGGCGCTGGCCGCGGCTTTCGCGAGCCTGACGCCACGGCAACGCACGTGCTTGCGCATGCATTTGCTGGATGGGGTTTCGCTCGACGGTTTGGCGGCGATGTATAGCGTGCATCGGGCCACCATTTGTCGTTGGTTAGAACAAGCGCGCGACGGCCTGCGCAATGCAACGCGCACCACCCTACGAGAACGCTTAGCGTTAGATACCGTAGAATTTGAAAGCATTTTGCGAACCTTGCAAAGCGGCGTAGATTGGTCCTTCGACCAGATGATGCGTGCTGCCCAAGCGGCCGATGTGCCAGCTGAGGCGTCAGGTTCGTAGGCCCTTTCGTCGTGCATTTCGTCGTGCATGTTAGGTAAGAACGCTGGCGCGAGCGCAACTGTCGCATCGGGGCCGCACAAAAGAAATGTTGGTAAATGCTGCGACAGTAGCGGGTTGGCCGGCGTTCTTGGATTGTAGCGAGGCCTCACCGTCTCGCATCTAAATGCTGCAACCCCTGAGGATTATTATGAAATATTCAAAGACTGCCCGGGCCCTGATGTTTATTGCGGTGGCGTTGGCTCCTGCGTTATCGCCAGCGCGCGCTCATGCGCAAATCGCTATCACCGACGATAATGCAGTGACGAAAGTGGATTGCGACAGTGACGATGAGGTTTCGATCAATGGCAATGCCAGTACCGTAACGATTACCGGCACGTGTAGTCAGGTGTTGGTAACTGGCAATGACAATCACGTAACGATTGTTCACAGCGCCGTCGCCTCGATCAGTGGCAATAGCAACCGCGTTGAACTACGCACGGTGGGCAGCATTGCGGTGAGCGGCAATGCAAATAAAGTACGTTGGAAAAAGGCTCTAGGCAAAAAGCCGCAGATTTCGAATGTCGGCGAAACCAATGCGATTAGCCAAAAATAATCAGCACTAGCCCCCCATCGTCGCCAATAGTTCAACTAGATTTTTGACAGCACGGGCCGGGCTTATTAGGCTCGCCTGCTGTTTAGGAGCAATCGTGTTGATCACTATCTTGGCAATTTTGGCGGCGTTGGTACTCGGGGTCCTGGTACTTGCGGCGACCAAACCGAAGACGTTTCGCTACGAGCGCCGCGCGCGCATTGCCGCAGCGCCGGAAAAAGTTGTGGCGTTGCTCAACGATTTTCATCATTGGTCGGCTTGGTCGCCCTGGGAAAAACTCGATCCGGCGATGCAGCGCACCCATCGTGGTGCAGCGGCCGGCGTCGGTGCGATCTACGAATGGTCCGGCAACAAAAAAGCTGGGTCGGGCCGGATGGAAGTTTTGGCGGCCACGCCTACGTTGGTTAAAATCCAGCTCGATTTCATCACGCCGTTCAAAGCCCACAACCTCACGGAGTTTGCTGTGGTTGCGAATGGCGCCGCAAGCGACGTGGTGTGGGCGATGTATGGTGAATCGCCTTTTGTAAGCAGGCTCATGAGCGTTTTCATCAACTTGGACAAAATGATTGGCAAAGACTTTGAAGCTGGGTTGGTAAATCTCAACCGCTTGGCTTCGGCGCACTAGGGCGCAGGTCGCGCCTGGGGCCGACCGACACTGGGGCAGGAGCCCCCACGTGCCCACTGGTTGTTGCCGTCATCAACGCGTGGCCTACCGCGAATCGCACGTGTGCGAATGGTCCGATCGGCAGCGCGAGACCATGTAACGATGATTGCTGCATCGCGTTGCGTCGTGTGCCCTCAATGTTGTTGGTCGAATGCATGCTCGGCGTTTGGCACTGCGCTTGCTGTAGTCAACAAGTATGAAGACGCCTCGCCTGAGTTTCCTCACCTTCGGCGTGACGTTGGGTTTGGCTGCGGTCGCTGGCTGTGGCGTGTCCCAAGGTGACTACACCAATGACAAAGTTGAACCAACGTTGGCGGTGGCGACGCCGGAACGCGGCACGCTTTCGAACAGCACGCAGCTGACCGTCACCGGCACTGCCACGGACGATGATTCCGGCGTGGCCAAGGTAACCGTCAATGATGCGTCTGCAACCGTGAACTCCGACGGGTCTTTTTCCGCAACCGTGCAAGTTGCCGAAGGCGTGCAGCTGCTGCGTACCGTGGTTACTGACCGCGCTGGCAACACGTCGACGGACACCCGAGCGGTGATGGCCGGTACCTTGGTGAAAGCCAGCGACCCGTTGACCAACGCCGTCATCGCTAAAATCGACGCTAACGCCATCACGACCCTGGCTCACATGGTGAGCAACCAGATTTCCGCGTTGGATCTTACCGCTGCGATCGGCACCGACGTACCACTGGCCGAATCGGGCGGATCTTGTTTAGGCTATAAAGCAACCCTGCAAAAAATCAACAAAGGCGCGGTGACGCTAGCCTTGGTACCAGGCGCTGGCAAGTTGAGCACGACGGTTACCGTGGCGAACCTCGACGTGCAGGTGAAAGTAAATTTCAAAGCGGCGTGTATTGGTGGTTCGTCGACGGTGAGAATCCGCGCCACGGCTACCAACCTCAGCGGCGACTTGGCGCTGAGCGCTACAGGTGGGCAAGTGGCTGCGGCCGTGAACGCGTTGGATATTAGTTTTGATAACTTCGATGTTGATGCTTCGGGCGTGCCCGGCGCGGTGGTGAATTTGTTCCAAAACAAAGTCAACGACGCCGTAATTAACGCTGTGCGAGATGCGGTGCGGGCCTCGGTCCCCGATATGGTGAAAACGGCATTGGCTGATTATTCTGGGCGCGCATTTGAAAGGACCGTGCTCGGCGAAAAACTAACGGTGGCGGTGACCACGGACGCCCTTGTCATCGATGCGGGCGGCATCTTTTTGTCACTCGGTGGCAAAGCGACTGCAGCCAACGGTCCCGGCGCTGAGTATGTGGCCTCACCCATGCCCGCGAGCGCTGCGCTGATGACCAGCACCGGCAACATCGGGTTTGGCGTTGCAGATGATTTCCTCAATCAATTATTTGCCGGCGTGTGGGCCACCGGTAGCCTTGATCTTGATCTGCCATTTGGTAGCCAAATTCCAGCGGCGCTATTTTTTGGTGACACCGCGGATCATGCAAAGATCAAGATGTTGTTGCCTCCCTCGGCATCCACCGACGCCAATGGCGCCTTGACCCTTACGGTTGGCGATGCCTTGCTCACCGTGCTCGATGCGCAAGGAGGCGAACTGGCATCATTTGCAGTTTCGTTGACGCTGCCGGTGACTGCACAAGTCGATGCTATGGGCGGCGTGGCGCTGATGGTTGGCAAGCCGGTGGTTGCGGCGCAAGTGTTAGCGCAAAGTCCGAGTCTGCCTCGGCCGATTACCGAAGAACTCATCGTTGGCTTAGCGGAACTAGCAGCTACCCAGGTCTCAACGGTAACCAACACCACGCTCAGCGTGATTCCGGTGCCAATGCAAACTCACATCAAGAACATCGGCATTAAAGCCAGTGCTGGCTATCTGATGGTTGGTGCCGATTTGGTGCCGTAACAACCTTGGCAGGCACTGGGCGTCGTACCGCACGGCGGTGACATTGCCGTCGAGGAGTAGGGTTGAGTTGTTCAGTCGTCACATTTTCGACGATCATTCCGCAGGTTTACTAACGCTTGACTCTTTGGTGTGGCCCGCATGCGCGACCGCCGCATATCACACCAAATAGTCGATGCACCTCGCATAGTCGATCGGGCCGCCGGTCCATTTTGATGCGTTGGTGTTCGCCGTAATGGCGAGTGCAGCGTGGTCATCGTGTAGCGCCGCAAGGCCACGGCGCTGGCCAACGTTGGTCGGCCGGGCGGGTTGTGCCTCGATGATCCGGTTACGATGGTCGAAAAAAATCCAGCCATGGGCATTGGCTTCGACTCGGCAGCCGCCTTCGTGCAGCAGCGTATGGTGGGCACTACACAACAATATGAGGTTAGCCAACGCCGTTGCGCCGCCGTTGGCCCAGTGCTCAATGTGATGTCCGTCGACGTAGCGGCTGTGCATGCAACCCGGAAAACGGCAAGTCCGGTCGCGCAGCAACAATGCCCGCTTGATTGTGGCTGGAATCGTCCGGGTTTTGCGTCCGACCGACAGCGGCACGCCTTGCGGATCGACGGTGGCAACCACTAGGCCAGCGTCGCAGCAAAAGCGGCGCGCGGTTGTCGCCGCGATAATTTCGCCGTCGGCCATCATGGCCAGATCCGCCGGTTCTGCTGAACCGTGCAAGCCGCCGTGCGGCACGGTGATGATGATTTCGACCGGGGTGCGCTGGGGTCGGGTGCCACGCATGCGATCCTGGATAATGTTCATGAACGCATCGGCGCGCTGCCGGCCACGGTCGGCAGACGTTGGTGCTTTTGCTGTCGGCAGTTTATCGGACGAATGTTCAGCGGGAGTCGGTTCAGCGGGAGTCGGTTCAGCCCCCATCGATTCCGCGGGCGATGTGTCAATTGCAGCATTAAGCGCGGCCCAAACAATCGCCGCTTCATCGCTCGGCAATACCACTTCAAACTTCACCATGCCGTTATCGAGACTTCGCCGAGTCACTGTGCGCTGCGCCGCAACTTGTGCGGCAATTTCCGCTCCGGTCATCGCTCCAGCTGCCGCCCCGTGAGCTTGATCATACGCTTGTACGTTCTCATACGAGCGGCACAATGTATCGAGCTGCGACGCTGGCATGCGCTTGGCGTACGCGACCCACAGTTCTTCTTTTTCTGCCGTCGCCACCCGCGTAATCGCCCGGGCTTGCGAATACGACATCGCGCCAAGTCGCAATTGCTCGTCGACCAGCGGCAGCTCAGCCAACTTGCGTGCAACTCGCACCCGCTCACGTGCTGTGCGCAAATCCCAGCCCACCCGCCAAGCCAACCAATGTGCACACGACAACGCGCCCTGCACATGCCAGCCAGCACCGATATCGAATTCACGAATCGCGGTTAACAGCCGATGCATCGCAGCGTCGATATGCGCCGACATTTCAGCGATTTGTTCACCCAGCGCATCGACATCGAGAGCAGCCTTCACCTTTGCACCATGTTGCATGTAAATATTCTATCACCTGATTTTTCGACGCTGTGATTGGCTCACTGTGCCGAGAAGTGTCGGTGCGATGAAAGAAAATCACCAGCGCCGACTATCGGTTCGTGCTGCGAACATGCCAGCGTTGCACTGGCCTTTAGAGCGCTGATGGTTGGCGTGAATGTTCTCGGCCAAAAAATCACGTCAATATAAATCGGAAACATTTTTCCGATTTCAACATAGACTACAGTCCGAAAACCGGACGTGCATCCATGTTCATTCCGCGCCAAATGCCAATTGGCGCATGCAAATCAACAACGATCGCTAATTCAAGTTCAGCACATTTGCCGTTCCACCCGCCGATCACAAACAGCGCGCAAGGCCAAGCATCGCTATCAAATACCGCAACCCACCCGCGACGCGACGGCGGCGCATCAGGCTCCGCGCGAGCACCAACTTCCGCGGCCGCGCGGCCAGCCGCAACGCAACCGTTCAAGCTCCACCTCGCTCCCTCCGGAGCCTCTGTGAGCCGACCGTTCACTCATCCGTTCACCCATCCGTTTACCCCTCCGTTCACCCGTCCCTGCGCATCACTGCGCACCAAAGTTGTTGCATGACCAGCAAGACCAGCATCATCACGCCGCCGCCGCTGTGCACCACTCGGTCGTCGAACTGCTGACACAAAGCTGGCCGCCAGCCCGGTGCTTGCGACACAATCGGGGGATTTTCACCACCACCGGCGCCGGTCGTCGCTGCTAGTTGCCATGCCAAGCGGTGCAGCCGTGGCCCGCTGCTTGCTTTAGTGTTCGCGTGCTTTCATTCTTCATTTTTGCTGCGACAACTAGTGTGAGTTGGACCGGTGCAACCGGCCCTGCGAACCCCGTCACCGTTGAGGTTTCGGCCGACGTTGCGGCTGCTGCGAACGCAACTCCGGCGGCTGATGGCACCGTGGAATCGGGTATGGCGGTGCTAGAGGGTGCGGTGGTCGTTTCGAGCCCTGCGGTCGATGTAATGCGTCGAGGCTTGGCGTTCTGTGACCGCCATGGTGGCTCTGCGGACAATGCTTGTTTATGGGTTTTTACCGGCGTTGAACCGGTCGATACTGACAGCGTGCAAGCCACCGTGCGTGGCAGTTGGATGGGTGGACTGGGCGGCGACAAGGCTGACAACACGACGAGCGAGGCCGCGACTTTTGAAGAATCCGTCACGGGGCGGATCCTCGGCGCGCAAGTTGAGCATCGTTTGCAATGGCAACCACAAGCTGGCCTGCGCGACTCATTTTGGCGCTCGGGCCGCGGCTTGCTGCGCTTGCATCACGAGTTTGTGGTGCCGCCGATGTGGTCGTTTGGCAATCAACAGACTCGGCTTAGCGCCATGCAAGCCACGGTTGGGTTGGGTAAATGGTATGCGCCTAGCAAGGCGGGTTGGACCGAAGCGGCCTGGGATCGCAACGTGGCAATTCAAGGCGCGGTGCTACTGCACAAGCGCTGGCGTTTTTCGCTGATTGAAGGCTCGTTGTTTTCAGCGGGTGTGCAAACGTCGCAAACCAGCACTGAAAAACGTGGACGCTCGGTTGATGTGCTTACCTTGGATGGCCTCGTAGTAAGCCGAGGCTTCGGTCAAAACGCGCTGCGCTTCAATGCTGGTTTACAATATTTGTCGCCGGTGACCGACTACGTTCGCCGAGGCAATAGTGAAAGCAGCGCTGGCGGCGGGGTTTCAACACCGCGCGTGAATGTCATGTATCAACGCGGCGATTTTACCACGCCGGAGCAACTTGCTTTGCAGATCGGCGGCGGCACCTGGGCGCGGATTAGCCCAAGTGGGTTGAGCGCCGACGTTGGTTACGCTGGCAACGTCAGTACCCAAGGTCCGATTGCGGGCTTGACTCTGCGCCTCGACGGCAACCTGGGGCGCGCCCGGCGTGCAGCGCAGACCCAACTGGCCGACGTTACTGAGATGGCAGTGACGGAACTCACGGTCGGTCAACAGTTTTGGTTTGCCCGCGGTGAGGCCACGTTTTCCAAAGCGTTAGGTCATGGGCTCAACGGTGCGCTGCAACTATGGGTTGAGCGCAGCGATCGCGATAATCCGCAACAACCCCAACTTTCCGACGGTGAATTCCGCATCGCGACTGGCGGCCAAGTGTCGCTTGGTTGGGTTTGGGCCAAGTAGCGGCGGCAGTCGAGATACGTTATCGTCAGCGGCGATGTCCACAAGGCGAATCAACGATACCGATCTTTGGGTTGAAGATACCGGGACCGGCGTTGCAGCTGACGGCAAGGTACGCCCCACCATCGTGTTTAGCCACGGGTTGCTTTTTTCCACTGCGCTGTTTGCACCGCAAGTCGCAGCGCTGCGCGATGAGTATCGCTGTGTTGCCTATGATCACCGCGGCCAAGGCCGAAGTGGCGCGAGCGACATGCGCAGCATCGACATTGACGTCTTGTATCAAGATGCCGTCGCGTTAATTGAGTCGCTAAAGGTTGGGCCCGTGCACTTTGTGGGGCTATCGATGGGTGGTTTCGTCGGCATGCGGCTCGCGGCGCGCCGACCCGATTTGGTGCGTACGCTGACCGTGCTGGAATCTTCTGCAGATGTCGAGCCGGCTGAAAATATGCTGCGGTATCGCTTCCTTAGTACTGCGGCGCGCATCGTGGGCATGGCGCCAGTCGCGAACCGAGTGATGAAAATTGTATTTGCGCAAAGCACCCTCAATGATCCTGCTCGACGAGCGGAGTTGCAGCAGTGGAAAAAACTGTTGGTTAGCAACAAGCGCAGCATTTGGCGCGCCGTCAATGGCGTCATCGAACGCAAAGCTATCTATCCCGAGCTGGGCAAGATCGTTTGCCCGACCCTGGTCATCGTCGGTGACGAGGATGTCGCCACCGTGCCGGCAAAGTCGGAACGCATCGCCGCCGCCGTGCCGGGGGCGCGGCTGCTGCGGATCCCTCGGGCCGGTCATTCGTCGTCGCTCGAAGCGCCGGTTGCCGTCAACCAAGCGCTGGCTACGTTTTTAGCTCAATGACTGCACCCGCGGCTACTCGGCAACGGCAGCGGTGTCGTCGGCACTCTCGGTCACCGCAAGAATTTCGTTAACGTCCCAGTGCGGCGCTTCGTCGGCCAGTTCAAGTAACAGCTGTTCAAATGTTTCAGCGTTCATGGGCGTTGCGGTTTCGCGCCACACGCTCGACATCGCCAACCGGCTGCGCAACGCTGTGGTGAAAATATCCAGCCAGCTCGGCGAGCTGTAGGTGAAATTGAGCGACAACGCGTCAGAAAAACCATGGGTCGCATGCCAGGTGCCGCGTGGCACAAACAGGAAACTCCCGGGTTCCAGCACGATGGTTTGGCAGTCGGCGGGCAGGTGGTGCGGCATGGGTAGTGTTGCGTAGGTTTGCAATTCTGCGTCGACAACTTGCCCCATGGTATGCCGGGTCAACGGACTTTCGACGTGATGGTTAGGTGCGAGCTGCCACTGCTTGCGGCCATGCAATTGCAAAACAAAGTTCATGTTTTGGTCGAAATGCGGCGCGGTGCCTTTGCCTTGTGGCGTGGCGTAGACCAAGCACCGGCTTTGGGTCAGCGCGGAAAGTTGTAGCTCGTGGCGCAGCGCACCGAGCCAGCGCTGCAATTCTGCCGCAATCAAGTGCGCTTCGTTGAACAGCAGCCCCATGCCGTTAGCAAACAGTTTGCGTGCGTCAAGCGTCGACGCATCGATCGAACTGGCTTCGTCAGCAACGTCGGGCAAATGCGCCGCCACCGCAAATGGCCAGGCCTTGAGCAACGCATCGAGCGAGGCCAAAAATGGCAACGTAGTCAGCGGCGCAATCGAATCGGTTAGGCCATGCACGACAAACGGTTGATTCGCAGCATACGCGACCATGAACTCCGCACGCGTGCGCGGCTGCACCAGCGCGTTGAGATAGGGCGTCACGCGCGACACGGCAGGCACAAGTGGCAGGTCAAAGCGTTGGCGGGCACGTTGCCACACTCGCTCATTCGACTCGGCGCGGCTATGGCCACGGCCACTTCACTGCGCGATCATCACGGCCTTGCATCGCGCTGCCCTTTGCATAAGCGCTGGCGTCCTTCGCCGAGCCAGGGTAAACCGTCGGCGATGTCGGTAGATCCCATTCGCAAACTGGTACAGGAGCTCGGCCGCTTGCCGGGCATTGGTGAGAAGTCGGCAACCCGGTTGGCGTTTCACTTGCTGCGGGCACCCAAACATCAGACCCGCGAGCTGGCCCAGGCGCTCATTGATGTTACCGAAAAGATCCAACTGTGTTCGATCTGCACCAACATGACGCAACAAGATCCGTGCGCCACCTGCAGTGATGTGCGGCGCGAGGCGCGGGTGATTTGTGTGGTGTCGTCGCCATCGGATTTAGTCGCGATCGATCGCGGCGGCCATTTTCGTGGCAAATACCATGTGTTGCACGGCGTGCTGTCGCCGTTGGAAGGCATTGGCCCCGACGATCTACGCATTGCGGAGTTGGTGCGGCGCCTTGGTGCTGATGCACCGGTGGAAGAAGTCATTGTTGCCACCAGCCCGAGCGTGGAAGGCGAAGCCACGGCAATGTACCTGGCCCGCTTGATCAAGCCTCTCGGCATCAAGGTTTCGCGCATCGCCACCGGTTTGCCCGTTGGTGGCGAGCTGGAATACACCGACCAAGCCACCATTGCGCGGGCACTGTCCGGCCGCGCTCAGATGTGACTGCAAAATCAAATACGATTTATTGCAAGGCAAAAGCGATCTTGACGTAGCCTGCTCGCAAGATGGCAAAATCAAAACAAGCAGCTCAAATTGAATGGTTCGGCGGGATTTATTCATCACCACCGGCGCTAAACATTACCTCGTCGGCAGACATTGATTTGGCGAAGCACTTCGCTGGTGACGCCGCCGCCAACGAAGATGCCGCGCCGCCTGCCGCACCGCCTGCCAAACCGGGCGCGGCCGAAGTATTGGTGTGGATGACTGCCGACGGCACCGTGCTCGGCAAACATACCTATGCTGCCGACCAAGCGGCCGTGCACGCGGTTGAACATTTTTTGCAGACCACCAAAGCGCCAACTGCTGGCGCCGCCCACCAGCCGCAGCGCCTGGTTGTTGGTGATTCGGCCCTGGCCGAGATCTTGCGCAAGGGTTTGCCCGCCGAGATCAAAATCGCAATCGAACACACCATGGAGCTCGACGACCTGATGATGGACGAGTTCGAGCTGTATCCCGCCGATATCGACGCTACGGTGCCTGCGATTGCAGCGTTGTTGCGACACGCATAACGGTTTGCATTTGACCTGGTATCAAAACGGTTACAAGTAACGGATTGCATGAAGCGCGACAAATCGCGCTTTGCTTGTAACGATGATTTACGTCGAGCACTCCAATGCACAATCTTAACTTTGGAGTTTTCGATGAAATCGTTCACAATGTTTGCATATTTGTCCGCCGCTGTTTTGTTCGTAGGTTGCGGAGATGGTGATTCGAGCGCCACGCCTGATGCCGCTGTAACCGTCGATGCGCCGGCGAAACAATCGATCGTAGCGCTTGCTCAAGCCACCCCAACACTTTCGACCCTTGTTGCCGCGGTGCAATTCGCAAGTGACAACAACGACTTGGTTAATCTACTGGCAAACCCGGGCACGTTGACTGTATTCGCGCCCAGCAACGCAGCCTTTGACGCGCTCGCGGTTGAGCTGACCAACACGCCGACGGCGAAAGGTGCAGATTTGTTAACTGCCGCCAACAAGCCGCTGTTGCGTACGGTGTTGCAGTACCACGTGCTCACGTCCACGGTGCAAGCCGCCGGCATTCCGTTCGGCAAAGCGATTACGTCGGCCGAAGGCAGTGTTTTTAAAATTGATGCGGGTGCCCCACCGAAAATCACCGATGGCCGTAATCGCGTCGCATCGATCACTTCTACCGACATCGAAGGCAGCAACGGCGTCGTTCATCTCATCGACAAAGTAATTTTGCCGGCGAACAAAGACATTGTTGAGACCGCCCAGGCACTGGCCGCGGCTAACCCAGGCGAGTTTAAGCTCTTGGTCGAAGCGGTGATTGCTGCGGATTTGGTAACAACGCTCAAGGGCACAGGACCGTTCACGGTGTTCGCGCCAACCGACGCAGCATTTGCGGCTGCGTTGACCGAACTCAATGTGACCAAAGCGGCGCTGTTCGGCAATAAACCATTGCTCACTGCCGTGCTCACCTACCACGTGGTGTCGGGCCGCGTGATGAAAGCTGATGTGCCAGTTGGGGCAGCCATCGCAACGGTGGAAACTGGGACGTTCACGGTTGATGCAACCCTCAAGATCACCGACGAACGCAATCGTAAAGCTGGTATTGTCGCGACCGATGTTTTTGCCAAGAACGGCGTGGTCCATGTGATTGATAAGGTTTTGCTCCCAGCGCCATAACGGCCTTGCCTCGTCGAGCACCTACAACGTGGCTGTTTTGTCGTCAGAAGCTTTGGTTGCCAACGCCGCAGGTGGGCCGTGCGCGGCGAGCGAATCGCGCTACGAATCTTTGTACTCGTTGCCCAAGCTGCGGGCCGTGTTGCGTGGAATACGTTGCGGTGCTCACCTGTGAAGGAGCAGAGCGCGCATAGTTTGCAGATAGCGTTGGCCGTGCCGGAAAATACGACGCAGGTTATTGCGAAAGTCTGGCAAAGAACGAAACCTAGTGTATGTCGCACCTACGCCATGTATTGACGATTCTCGCGGTCGATGAACTTGTCGCGCATGCGGCGTTTTATCAAACCGTGTTGGGCTGTGCCGCATCAGTGACAACCCCCGTGTATGTTGAATTCTTAGTGGGGGCGCAACGCATTGGGCTGTACCAACGCGAAGGCTTTGGCCGCAACATCGGTGAGTTACCAGGCCAGGTGCCCGCTGGCATGCTCGCTCCCACCGAATTGTACTTTCATACCGACGATATTATGGCGGCCATCGACCGCATGCACGCAGCCGGGGCGCGACAACTCAGTGCACTAGCGCCGCGCCCGTGGGGCGATCGTGCTGCATATTTTGCTGATCTCGCAGGTAACATTATCGTGCTCGCACAGTCGCTGCCACCCGACGTTGCGTAGGTTGTTTTGCGTTCGAGTTAGGCGGTGGTGGCACCAACACGATCTGGCGGTTCGTCGACTCTGCCAATGAGTTGAGATGAGGTACGTCGCATTGGGGTGCTCAAGTTGGCCGCATGTTGGTCGCATAAACGTGGGTTGGCCGTCGGCGGCTAGCGAATCGCGATGCGAATTGTTGGGGCGACGTTTCGCTGATGCTCAACAGTTTGACGGGGTGTGCTGAGATGGTTGGAGCGAAACTTGCGAAGGCTTCGACCTAACCTGCCGAAGGTTGGGCTGATGGGTGATGGCGGCAAGCTGACGCTGCGTTGGTCGCTTTTGATCAAGCACCGGAATCCTTGGTGCTGGAACGGCAGCGGGTGGCCGAGCGTTGGCGTCGCCACCGACCGCTGGGGCTTGGTTGATGTCACGGTGTATCCGCAGCAAGAAGCGTGACTATTCGGTGGCGAGCAATAACGCGTCGCCATCGCTCGTGCGTTGGCCAATGAACCGTCGCTGATGATCGCCGCCGAACCGACCGCTGCCCTCGATGGTGCGCTCAGCCGCAGCGTCATGGAACTGTTTCGCAAAGTTGCCCACGATCGCGTCGCTGCGGTGTTAGTTGTGACCCACGACCACTGCGCCCTCGACGTTTTTGATGTGCTGTACCAAATGAAAGACGGCGCGTTGCGGCCGTAGGTGAAGGCTGCCGCTGCGTAGCGGCACTGTCCGGTTGGTCCGCGTGTTCAGTGATATGATCCGGCGATGAAACGCATCATTGTGGGCTTGCTGTTGCTCGCTGCATGTTCACCGAAAAAGAGCCAAACACCACCATCGAAAGCTACCGCTCCGGTCTCCTCAGTCGTGGTCGATGCCGGGTCGGCATCACCGAAACCAGTTGTTGCGCCAGTTGTGACGCCCAAAAGCGAGGGCCGTGCTGGTGGCACCGACGCCTTTCCGGCTCAGCCGACGCTAGATGCCGCTACCCAAGCCTTGATTCCTGTCGACGGCATCATGTTCGCATCACGCACTACCCGTGGCAGCGACGATACGTTGTTGTTGTACCAGCTCACGCCAACCGGCCTGCATGAAGTTTTTCATCAAGCCAATAGCCAGGTCAGCGCCATGGGTTGGTTAGATCGCTATACGTTGGTGCTGTACAGCGAAGATGCTGCCACCGGCGAGGCGACGTTGCAGCGCATCGTCGACAAAAAACCTGATGCAGCGGTGGTCATCCCGTGGGCATCTTGGAAAATTCCAGTGTCAGCTGGTCCCGGCGAATGACATTTGTATCGTACCGGCGAAATATGGCTCAAACGGTGTGC
>JAGPDK010000631.1 GCA_018057605.1 Kofleriaceae bacterium
GTCCAAACGATCGCCGCTTCATCGCTGGGCAGGACCACTTCAAACTTCACCATGCCGTTATCGAGACTTCGCCGAGTCACCGTGCACTGCCCCGCAACTTGTGCGGCAATTATCGCTCCGGTCATCGCTCCGGCCTCCGCCCCGTGCGCGTGATCATACGCCCGCACGTTCTGATACGACCGACACAAATTATCCAGCTGCGACGCTGGCATGCGCTTGGCGCACGCGACCCAGAGCGCCTCCTTTTCCGCCGTCGCCACCCGCGTAATCGCCCGGGCCTGCGAATATGACATTGCGCCAATTCGCAATTCCTCGTCGACCAGCGGCAACTCAGCCAGCTTCCGAGCAACCCGCACTCGCTCGCGTGCTGTGCGCAAATCGCAGCCAACCCGCCACGCCAACCAAGGCGCACACGACAGCGCGCCGTGCACATGCTAGCCAGCGCCGATATCGAATTCCCGAATCGCTGTTAACAACCGATGCATCGCCGCGTCGATATGCGCTGACAGTTCAGCAATTTGTTCACCCAGCGCATCGACGTCGATGGCTACCTTCACCTCTGCACCATGTTTCACAAAGCGACGCTATCACCTGTTTTTTCGACGCTGTGGCTGGCTCACTGCACTGCGAACTCTCAGTGCCATGAAAGAAATCCACCGCCGCCGACTATCGGTTATCGCCAATTCAAGTTCGACGTGCACCCGCCGACCCGCAAGCCAATCGCAAACAACGCGCAAAGCCAATCATTGCTATCGCCTACCGAAACCAACCCGCGGCGCGACGGCGCCGCATCAGACTCCGCGCAAGCACCAACCTCCGCGGCCGCGCGGCCAGCCGCAGTGTACACGTTCAACCTCCGAGTCGCTTCATCCGAAGCCTCTGTGAGCCGAGCGTTCCCCTGAACCTGTGCATCGTCGCTCCGCCGCCACTCATCCACCTGCACCGCCATCACTGTCGCAACTCCCAAGATTTGAAACTAACAGTAGAAACCCGCATTCCCCCCTGCCTCGGATTACGTACACGGGCTACGCGTAAACTATTTAATGGCTGTTTGTGATTAGCGCGCCTCGACGGCAACGAGTACATTGCGGACATGACGGCGAAAGCAATTCTGTGTGCGCAGTGCAAAGCTCCGTTGCGCGGCGGGGTCGGCTCGGTTACCTGCGAATACTGCGGCGCAGCTAATTTGGTAGGCAACGCACCGCCGTCGAAGACCATGATGCGCGGCGTGGTGCACGATGTACTCAACGAAGACCTCAACCGCAATGGTATGCCTGATGTGTTAGAGCGGCGGGTGACGCCACGGACGAACCGCAATGGCGCGGCTACGGGGCCTGGCCGCAGCGCACTGATTATCGTGCTTGCACTAGCGATAGGCACGACGGTTGCGGGCGCCGCAATCGCATTTCTCGTTGTGCGCAATGCGCCTGGCGATTCGACATCAACATCGGAATCCACGACGACTGAACCAAGTCCAACGAGGGGCATCAGCCCGCTGCCGGCAATCGCCCCCCTGCCAGCCCGGGAAACCGCCGAGCTACACAGCCTTGCCTTTGATGGCAGCGGCCATGTGTTTGCAGCACTCGGCAACATGTTATTGCGCGCCGACACGGCAACACTCAAAATCGATTGGAACCAACCGATCAAGACGCCAGGTTTTTACAACAACCATCACGTGCTGGTGCTGGCCGAACGCATTGCCATTGCCAACGATGGCGCGTTGGCATTTTATTCCATCGTCGACGGCACGTTGACCGGCAGCTACAAAATCACCAAGACTGGGTTTCCGCGTTTTTGTGGCGTCGACAATACTGTGGTCGTTAGCAATCTGGGCGGCACAACGTTGCGGGTCGATGCGCTCACTGCACGCAAAAGCGACACCAAAGTCAGCTGCAAATCACCACCGGATGTGTTGTGTCAAAAAGGCGAAGTTTGCAGCTGGCGACGGCGCGTTTTTGCAGATCATACGTGCGTACTGAATTTGCGCTCCGGCGATCGCGACTTCGCGCCTTGCGACACCGACAACGGGACCGGAGACAAAGAACTGGTGGCCCTCAATCTCAAAGGCAAAGTTTTGTGGACCAGCAAACTGAGCGGCGGCAGCCGCCCAGCGTACATGACCGTGCTAGGCGACACCGTGCTGGTGCACAACGCATCGTTGCTCGAAGCCTTTGATCGTGCAACTGGCGCACGCCGCTGGCAAAAAACCATCGCAGGGGACGGCTTTGCGGTGACGCCAGACCTCAGCAAAATTTTGGTCGGCAACGGCCAAACATTGGTTGCCTTAGCCCCAGCCGACGGTCACGAGATCGCGACGCTCGGACCCTGGATCCCGCTGGTAGCAACCCCGGCGGCACCCTAACAAGTTAACATATCACGCGTTTTCAGCCACTTGGCTGAGTTTCTTTGCTTGCTTTGCAGGCGTCGAGTGCACTAGGCTAGGGGCCCGTGTCGGTTGGTAAGCGTAGCCTCAAAATCGAAAAACTTGCGCGCATCTATGATGATGAAATCGCGCCGGTGTGGGGCACGCGTTTCGGCAAAATGCTGTTGCGCAATTTGGCCATGCCTGACAAGAGCCAAGTGCTCGACGTGTCGTGCGGCACCGGCTACCCTGCGGTTGAGTTGCTACGCAAGTTGGGTGATGGCTCGCGCTTGATCGCGATTGATCCGTCGAGCGCCATGCTTGATGTGGCGCGTCGCAAAGTTGCCGACCTTGGGCCGTTGGGCAAAAAGGGCGTGTTCTTTCGTACCGAGAGCGCCGTACCCAAATTGTCGTTCGCTAACGACGTCTACGACTTGGTGATGTGCAATTTGGGGCTGAGCGACATGCCTGAGATGGCTAGCAGTTTGTGCGATTTCGCGCGCGTTGCCAAACTCGGCGGTCAAGTGCGCTGCTCCATTCCGCTGGCCGGCACATTCGCGGAATTCCATGACATCTTCCGTGAAGTGCTGATCAAGCACGACAAACACGACGCACTCGATCGGCTGGAAACCTACATCGGTCGCTATCCCAGCGCTGAAC
>JAGPDK010000160.1 GCA_018057605.1 Kofleriaceae bacterium
ATCTAACGGGGTGTCGCCCCGGGCCTTAGGTCGCGTGGTCGTGCCGCTGCAACCCGCGCGGCTATAGAATGGTGGTGCCCGCAGCCGCCGGTGCGGTTGCTTTGAGCACCGACGTACTACCGGCCGACGCGCTACCGGCGCGGGACACCGCCGCTAAAACGCTTTCGATCGGTGCCAGCATCGCTTGAGCATCGGTGGGGCGGTTGCGCACGTCGTTGTCGATGGCCGCCATGATCATGGCTTCGAGCACATCGGGCGCAGCTGGCACAAGTTCGCTCAGCGGCTTGGGAATCATTTGGCGATCGAGTCCTTCGTACGGCATTGTGCCGGACAACATTTCGTACAAGGTGACACCGATGGCAAACAGGTCGACGCGATGATCGAGTTCGTCGCCGCGAATTTGCTCAAGGGGCATATACGCCGGCGTGCCGGCAATCATCGATTGTTGGGTGTTGCCATCGAGCGACTTGGCTAAGCCAAAATCCATGAGCTTAACCAAGCCTGCGTTGGTCCGCATGATGTTGGCCGGCTTGATATCGCGGTGAATAATTTTTTTGCCATGGGCGTACGCTAAGCCTTCGAGGGCTTGCTTGATGGCTCGCAGGCTTTCGACAATGGTCAAGCCGGGCGGTTCGAGCAGCAAAGTCTCAAGCGATTTGCCTTCGACAAACTCCATGCAGATGAACGCGCGCGATTCCAGTACCCCAACGTCGTGGATGGTTACAATATTGGGGTGATTTAACGCTGCTACGGCGCGGGCTTCGCGTTGAAACATCTCGTTCATGTCGGCGTTGTTGGATAGCGCCTCGGACAGAAATTTGAGTGCAACTTCGCGGCCCAGCAACCCGTCTTTGCCGCGATACACTACGGCCATGCCGCCGCGGCCGAGCTCGCCTGACACTTGATAGCGCCCGACGTCTTTGCTGCCGGTTGGCGCAGCGCCCAACATGGTCATCTTTTTGCCGAGGGCGTTTTGCCAGTCGCGGATTTCGTCAGCGCGCTTCCAGGCATCGCGATAGCCCGGCGACGCATCTTCGACGGCATCGAACGCTGCGAGGGCTTGTTTCCATTCGCCTTGCGCCAGATGCACCAGGCCGACGCGAAAGTACACTTCAATGTTCTGCAGGTCACACGGCCGTCCGCCGATGAATTTTTCGAGATGCTGCAGCGATGGGCCGCCGCGCGCGCGCTGCACCATGGGGTCAAACAAGTGGTCGAGTTTAACCGAAACCGATTCGAGGCCGGTGGCCCGCGGGCCGGCAACTATATTGGCACCGGGGTCGATGGAGAAGCGCGATAATTGCAGTTCGTGTTGCCGTTGGATTTGAATCGCTGCAGCTTTGGCGACCTGATCAGCAAGCGCCGCAATTTGCGCTTCGGACAATCCCGAAACCTTGGGGGCGCCGGTCGTTGCTTTGGCAGCGTCGGCCGTAGTGTCTTCTTTGAGTGATTTACCAGACTCCAACACGGCAATTTGGGCGTCGAGGTCTTTGTAGTCGGTGACCACGCCTTTGATTTGTTGATACACGCCCAAGGCCCGTTGTGAGTCGCCTTTTTTGGCGAGCAACGATGCAAACCGGTAGTACAGTTCTGCGTTGGTGGCATCGAGCGTCAGTGTGCGCGTGAATTGATCGAGAAACGTGGTTGCGACCTCGCGTGACAAACGCTCGATGCGGTCGAGAAAAATTTCCGGGCGCGGGGCTTGCCGGGCTATTTGTACCCACGTGGTCGCTGCACGTTCGGATTCACCGGCCATTTCGTAGAGCTCGGCTGCGCGTTCATGATTGCCTTTTTGCGCCAAAATGGGCGCGGCCAGGCCGGGTTCACCTAGCACGTTGACATACAAATGAATCGCTTCGTCATGCAGTTCCGCATCGCGCAAGACATCAGCTGCACGCCGTAGTTCGCCATCGGCTAACAACGCATCCGCGGTGCCGCGCGCGAGACTCTGCAATTTGCTACGGTCGGCTTCTGAACCCGTCGATAACGCTTGGGCTTGGCGAAACTCAGCTTCGAGTTGCCGGCCGCGCGAGGCGGCTGGCGTTGGCTCGTCTTTTTTGACACCGGCGCGCAGTTGGCCAAGTTTGTCGCGACGTAAACTGTTGGCCCGATCGACGAGCCCGGCTTTTTCGAAGCAGTCGGCAGCGCGGTCCCACTTACTGGCGCGTTCGAATAGCTCACCCGCGTGCCGCACGTTGCCCATGCGCATCGCGATCGCTGCGGCGCGTTCGGGCTGTTGCGCCCGCAGATACAGTTCGAGCGCGGCATCGAGTTTGTTAGCTTCGGCCGCGAGGTTGGCCGCGCCCGCGTAGTCACCCTTTTTGATTAAACGCCCAACGGCGGGCAGCTCTTGCTCGATCGGTTTGGTTTGGGCCGGCGCGCCATTGCTGCGGCCACGCAACAACAAAAAACCTAGCAAAGCAACAGCTACGCCGATCGCGGCAATGCCCATCGGGCTCTTTAGTATTTCCATGGATAACACTCCAGCGTTTGCATGAGCTACGCCACCGTTAGCAAAGCTTCAGATGGTGTTAGTAAGTTGCGTGACATCAAGTAACTTGCGTAGCGTTTGAACGGAATCAGACTGCCTGATTCCGTGGCGATTTTTTCGATCTCGGCCAGCGGCACGTCGGCCATGATCTGCGCTCGCACTTGGTCGGTCATCTGGAGCACTTCGAGCACTGCGATGCGGCCGCTGTAGCCGGTCTGGTTGCATTCCGCGCAGCCCACAGCGCGCGGCATCGGTATCGGCGACGCTTGGTCGGCCAAGCCTCGGGCATGCAGGCTTTCAAGTAAAATCGGCGGTGGGATTTCGGTCGCCGCACACTTGGCGCACAATTTGCGGGCCAGCCGTTGCACGGCTACCAAGCCTAAGCTTTGCGCGATCAAGGCTCGGCTGCAGTTCAGGTTTTGCAAACGCTGAATTACTCCGACGGCGTTGTTGGCGTGCAGCGAGGTAAACAGAAGATGTCCGGTCATCGCCGCTTCGAGCGCAATTTGCGCGGTGTCTTCGTCGCGAACTTCGCCGACCATGATGACATCCGGGTCTTGCCGCAACATAGCGTGCAGCACTTTGGCAAAGCCCAGATTCACCGAATGATTGACTTGCACTTGGGTGATTCCCGACAAGCGATATTCAATCGGATCTTCAACGGTCACAATGTTGGTATCGGGGCGCGTGCGTTTGCGTTCGCCAAGCGACGCGTACAATGTTGAACTTTTACCTGAGCCGGTGGGCCCAGCGATAATTAACGCACCGTATGGTTTGTTGATGATCGCGCGCAACGCTGCCAGCGCGCGTGGCTCCAGAAAGACGTTTTCAAGCGGCCGCATCAAGTTGGCCGCCTCGAACAGGCGCATGACAATTTTTTCGCCGCGGCTCGCCGGCATCGTGGACACCCGTAAGTCGATTTCACGCCTGCCAATGCGCAAGCCGATGCGGCCATCTTGCGGCAGTCGGCGCTCGGTGATGTCTAACCCCGAAAGTACTTTGTATCGCGCAATCAACCCTTTGGCGTACGACGGCGCAACGAATTGATCCCAATCGATGAGTTGGCCCTGGGTTCGATAGCGCACCCGCACCCCGGTGGTATCGGCTTCGATGTGAACGTCCGACGCATTGCGCTCGATGGCTGACGCGATGATGCGGTTCGCCATCTGCACAACTTCGTCCCCAATCACGCCCACCGCTTTGGCCGCGTCGCGTTCTTGATCGGCGGCGTCGTAGACGATTGAATCAGGCGAAATTTGCTCCGCGGCTTTGCCCCGCGCGGTGGCTGCTGGGTCGAGCCGGAAGCGGATGAACGCTTCATTAAAATCATCGGTGCCGATCGCCACGAATTCGACTTCGACCGTTGATAACGTGCGGCGCACTTCGGATTGGGCGATGATATTGTACGGATCGACCATGCCGACGATCAAGGTTTTGCCACGCAACTCCAGCGGCAACACCCGATGCTGTTGAATGGTCCGTTGCGCCAGCATGGCGAGTAGTTTGTCGTTGATGGTGTAGCTGGAAATGCGCACGAACTTGATACCATCGGCGGCTGATGGGCTCGGTGCGTTGCTTGCGGCCGGCGCAGCGGGCGCGTTTATGGGGGCGATCATCGCTGGGCCCGCACTGCCGGCACGCAGTGCGTTGACCGAGGCCATGACCAGTTTAGATGCCATGCGCTTGGCTAACGCCTGGCCAAATGGTGCAATTTTGGAAATCAGTTGCGCGACGACGTCTTTGCCAACCAACAAGATGGTGGAGGTGTCTTCGGCCACGACTTCTTGGGCCTGCACCGTCGCCATGACCGCACCAACTTCGCCAAACGAATCGCCGACCCGCACTTCTTCGACGGTAATGGCCGCACCCGTGGCAGCGTTAACTTGCCGCACCGCGACGCGGCCGCTAAACACAAGACCTAGGCCCTGGTCCGGCGAACCAGCGCGAAATACGATTTCGCCAGCGGCGTATTCGGTTGCCGCTACATGCGGCGCAATCTTATCGATCACCGCGCGTTCACAGTTTCGAAACAATGCGGTTGCGCTGAGGAACTCGGCGACAACGGCAGCATCCAAGACAACTCGTCCCATGTCCCATTATCATGTAATTGCGCGTGCCTTGGGTGGTTGTGCGTCGGCTAAATTTGCAGGGCGCGTTGGAATGCGTAGGCGGCTTGACTAACGCGCCATTCCTCGCGCCAGCTTTGGCGCTTATCGTTTACGCGCGATCTCGGCCAAGGCGGTGACCCATCGGGGCGATGCGTTGAGCGACGGCACCAAGCGCAGATCTTCGCCCCCAGCCGCAACGAATTGCGCTTTGGCGCGCATGCCGATTTCTTCGATGGTTTCCAAACAATCCGCGACAAACGCTGGGCACATCACGGCTAAGCGTTTGACGCCGCGTTTGGCAATCGCATCGAGGCTGACATCGGTGTACGGCTTGATCCACGGCGTGCGGCCCAAGCGAGATTGGAAGGCGACTTCCCAGCCACCCTTGGGCAGGCTCATGCGTTGCGCAATTTCGCGCGCAGTGTAGTAGCTTTGGGCCCGATAACAGTTGCGATTGCCGACGGTGATGGTGTCGCAGCAGCTGGCCGACTGCAAACAGTGATTACCTGCATCATCACTCTTGATCATGTGGCGTTCGGGTAGGCCGTGAAACGAAAACAACACGTAGTCGGCGCGAAATTCGCTGACATGCTGTTGGCCGATTTGCGCGAATGCTTCAAGAAAGCCTGGGTCGTCATAAAAGGGTGGGACCACATCCAACCACGGCGTGTTCCAGCGCTGGCCGGCTAGCTTCCAAACGTGTTCCACTGCCGAGCCCGTTGAGGATGCCGCGTACTGCGGAAACAGCGGCAGCACCACGATGCGATCAACGCCGGCTTGCCGCAGCTCGTCGAGGCCACGCATGATCGAAGGATTGCCATAGCGCATGGCCAGTACAACGCGCCAGGCTGGGCCAAGCTCGTCGGCAATGGCCGCAGCCAAGTCTTGTGAGTGATACAGCAGTGGCGATCCGCGGTTGGCGTCCCAAATGGATTGGTAGGCGTGCGCGCTTTTTTTCGGCCGGGTCGGCAAAATAATTAGATTGAGCAGCAAGGCGCGGCCGATCGGATTTATATCGAGCACCCGCGGATCGGAAAGAAACTCGCGCAAATAACGCCGCACTTCTGCGGTTTGGGGTGCGTCGGGGGTGCCAAGGTTAACGAGTAGCAGGCCGGTTTGGCTGGTAACCTCGGATGAGGTTGCGGTGCCGGGTTGGAATTTTGACGCGGGCAGTGTGGATGATGCGGCCATAATGATTAGGCGTACTCGCCCAGCGCAAGGTTACGAGTCCACGCCGGTAATTCATAGAGCCCAGGCCGGTTCACGCACCGCTTTTGACGAAGTCAAGCGGCCCGCTGATCGCAGGTTGAAAAAATGCAAAAACGGTACTAAACGGCTGCGAAAATTCAGCTTTTCGGAGAAACTTCGCAAACCTGGCGATCTCTTATAATGCTAGTGTTTACATGTGCTTATAAGATGAATGCAGGTTATTGTTTGCGTCGCAAGTGAAACCGCGCAGTATGTCTGCATGGCTGGGTATTCGGGACCGTCGCTCGACAAAAAATTGGGAATTAAATGCGGCCACAACGTGGTGCTGCTCAATCCCCCTGTGGCGTTCGCACGCAACTTGCCGCTGCCTGATGACGTGCGGATATCGCATTCTATTAAGATGCCGCCGGTCGACGTGGTGATCTGTTTTGTGGATTCTTTGGAAGACCTCGAAAAGCGGTTTTCGTTAATCGCATCGCGCTTGCATCCGGCGGGTGGTTTTTGGATCGCGTGGCGTAAACGCCCTGCCGCGCGCATCGGCAAGCGCAGCCTTAAACGGCCCAGCGATGGAGCCGAAGAAATCACTGAGGACATCGTGCGGCGCATTGGCTTAGCCGCCGGCATGGTTGATAACAAAGTCTGCGATATTGCTGGCAACTGGTCTGCGTTGCGATTGGTGATTCGGTTAGAAAACCGCGACGCGGTCGCGTATCGCGCAGCGCCACCGATGTTGGCAGCGGCACGGCCACGCCGCGCGCGTCGGCCTTCGGCTACGGTGCGGCTTGCGGCTCGTATGCAAAGCGGGGCTGGCTCAATGATGCGTCGGGCTCGCGCTCGCGCCACCCGCTAGTACCGCAGATCCTAAAAAGGCTCCTTCGAAAAGTGGAAATTGCCGGTGCAGCGACGGTAGGGTCCAGGCATGAAAGCTAACCACAGAGTACGCGGCAGCAGTGCTGTTGCGTTGACGCTAGTTGCCGGATTGGCCGGCTGCGTCGATACCGACAATCGGCCTAAAACCTTGGCGTACATTACCGAGACAATTCTCAAGCCCTCATGTGGCACCGTGAATTGCCATTCGTCATTGGGGAAAACCGACGACTTAGCATTTGATTCGGTGGCTGCGGCGCGCGCTACGTTTATGAATGTTAGCTCGCCAGAATTTGTGCTCAGCGTCATGAAGCGCACCGGCGATGAGCCGATGCCGCCCAACGACATCGTTGCTGACCAAGATCTTGAACTCATTCAGGCGTGGATCGACGCTGGGACGCCGGGGCTGTAGTCATGAAAAAAATTCTCGTGATGGTAGGCACCATCATCGCCACCGTGTTGCTCATCGCGCCTCGGCCCGCCGTTGCCTATCCGCAATATTCGCTGTCGCGTGGCCAAACCTGCAACGAATGTCATGTTTCGCCGACCGGCGGTGGCTTGTTAACCGAACAAGGCATGGTCACGGCTGAAACCCAATCGAGCTTCGGCCATGCACCAGAATTTATCTACGGCACGTGGACGCCACCAGAGTGGTTGCAACTCGGCGGCGATTTTCGCGGCCTTGGTGGCGTCAAAGTCATCGACGGGCAAGTCGGCGGCTTTGGTGTCCCCATGCAAGGTGATTTGTACGCATCGGCCACGCACAAAAACGTCACGATGTATCTGCAGGGCGGCGTCAAAGGCGGCGAGCCAGAGGACCCAACTGCGACGCAATTTTTGCAATCACGCGAGCACTGGGTGCAGTACCGCCAACATGCCGACGACAGCAATGGCTGGTCGGTGCGCGCTGGTAAGTTCATGCCTACCTCGGGCCTGCGGTTTGTCGAACACACCTTGTACGCGCGACGTTATGGCGGCAGCCCGTTGTTTAGCGAAGCGTATGGTGTTGCGGCCGCGTACATTCAGCCAGCGTACGAAGTTCATGTGACGGGTTTCGTCAAAGACTTCCGCGACCCAGTGGAGCCGGCCAGTGGTGCCGCCCTGTATGTCGAAAAGCGGCTCAACGAACGCAATGCAATTGGCGTCCTTAGCCGTTTTGCCAAAAGTGCTGACGACACCAAGATTCATTACGGCGTCACCGGCAAACATTATCGCGAATGCCGCGATCTGTTGTTTCAAGCAGAAGTGCAGGGCGTGCATCAGAAAGTCGACGCTGGCGGTTCAAATAACCAAGTAGTTGCGACCGCCATGGCAACCTGGATTGCAGCGCCAGCGTGGATGGTGGACCTGGCGCTTAACTATTACGACCCGAACTTGCATGTCAAAGGCCTCGATCGCCAAGCGCTCGATCTGCAAACCCATTGGTTTGTTGACTCGCATTTTGAACTTATCATGTCAGGACGGTTACAAGTTTTGGAATTTGGCGGCGGTGGGCCGACAGCGGCCACCGCATTTTTACAAGGCCACTTTCGTCTGTAACGTGGCAGCGATCGGCATGGGGCACTCGTGCTAGACTCGCCTTCGCATGAAACGTGAAGTTCTGGCATCTGTAGCGCTGGGTCTCGTGGTTCTGAGTGTTGCGCCAACCCGCAGCCTGGCAGGCCGGACGCGGGCAACGCCGCCAACGGCAGGTCGTGCAACCCTCGACGCCGCTGGCGACGAGCCTGAGGTCGAGGTCGCGCCGGCCCTGGCAACCCCGGACGTGGCGCCGCCTGCGCCCGTCACCGACCCAATGCCCAGCCCTGAGCGCAAAGGTTTTTCTTGGCGACTCGCTGGGGTTTTGCGGGTAGCCTCGACGGTGGTGCAAAACGATCCCAACGTGCAATTCATTGGCCGTTCCGACGGGTTTGAAGTGCAAGATGCCCGCGTCGGTTTATCGGGTCGTTATGGCGAGCGCATTGGCGTCGAACTTTCGATCAACGGCTCGCTCGATTCGCGCGAGCGCGCCAACACGCCCAATGGTGAGCTGCGGGTCGGCCTTGTCGATGCGTTTGCAGATGTGGCACTCGGCAAAGACCTTGCCGGGTTAACCTTGCGGGTCGGACGGTTTTTGACGTCTGCCGACCCCGATCAGATCAGCCAAGACCCGGTAGCGCAGATTACCGGGCGGGCCTTTGTCGATCGATCCCTGATGAGCCGCGGTGTGCGTGCCACGGAAGGCTGGGAAACCGATGGGTTAGCACCCACCCGATCCCACGGGGCTGCGCTGCGGATGGATCCCGGTCATGTTGAATCAGGGGCCGCGCTGGGATTTGAAGTCGCCGTGCAAAACGGCGCCAACGATCTGGTCACCGCCAACGACAACGATGCCTTTGCACTGTCGGTGGCGGGTATTGTCCGATTGCCGGACAATGGTTTTGTGCTGGCTTTTGGTCGGTGGAATCCGCGGACTATCGGTGAATTGCCTTTGCGCCAAGACCAAACCGACCTTGATGGTGCGGTATCGGGGTTGGTCCATGTCGGCCCGGTTGAGCTTGCCGGCGGAGTTATGCTGCGTCACACTACCTTTGAAACCACCGGCGGGCCGTCCCAGTTGGCGATCGGTGGTCATGGCCAAGCGATGTACTCGATCCCGACCGATTTGCCTTTGGCCGTTGGCTATCGCTTCGGTATTTTGGATCCTTCGAACTTAGTGTTGACCGACCGCGTGATGGAGCACACCGCTGGGATGATCATGCGGCTGACGGCGGTACGGGCCCGGGTATTGCTCAACTTCACCCATGTGGCCGAACAAGCCTCGCGCAACCTTGCGAATGACCGGGTTGAAGCCGTGTTCGAGGTTGCGCTGTGACAGCCCGCTGGCGGTGGTGGCCTGCGCTGGCCTTGGCACTTGCCTGGCTCGGCGCGGTCGCGGCATGCAGTGAACCCGCGCCGCGTTCGCGGGCGCAACGGATTCAAGCGGAATCGGAATTGATTGGTGGGCCAAAATCCGTTGGACGCATTGGTGACTATTTGTTAGAGAATGATCAAATCCGATTAGTGATTTCGGATAAGGGGCAGGGCCGCGTCAATACCCCGTTCGGCGGCTCACTAATTGACGCTGATTTGCAGCGCATTGGCGGCAATGTGCATGGCAACGATCAACTAGCCGAAGTGCTGCCAGCGTTTCTGTTTACGGTGATCGAGCCAACCGAAGTCAATGTTGCTAAGGATGGTACTGCGGGGGGCGCAGCCGAAGTGGTGGTCAAAGGCACCGGCGGTGATTTGTTGCAAACCGTGGCGTTACTAAACACCGCGCTGTTGTTTCCGCCTTCGCTCGACTTTGTGCAAACCTATCGGCTGCAGCCAGGCAAACGTTACGTCGAAATTGAAACCACCGTCACTAACAAGACGGCCGGTGTGCACTTGCTGCCGTACTTGGAGCCATCGAAGTTGCGCGATGCGGGTTTGACAATTCCGGGCATCGAGAACTTGTCGTTCAGCGTGCCGATGGGCCAGCTGCTGTTGTTAGGCGGCGAGCAAGAGTTGTTTGCGCCTGGCAAACCGGGTTTTAATATTCGCTTCACGATTGAAGATAGCTACACCACGGCCAAAGGTTTCCCGTCGTTCCCGGGGCTCGTCGTCGATTACCTCGCGACCAGAGGCCGCGGTGTATCGTACGGCTTCACCATTCCCGAACAACCTTCGAATTACGCGCAGGCGTTTGTCGATCGTTATCAGCCGCAACAAACGGTAACCAAGACCTCGCTGTTGTTGCCGTTTACCTATGCAGGTGTGGCCGGCGCGTTTACCAGC
>JAGPDK010000632.1 GCA_018057605.1 Kofleriaceae bacterium
GTCGCCTGCATGGTGGTTACTGTTGGCCAGACGTCGTCGGCAAATGCCCAAGCATCGGCGCAACCAGCACTCGATTTGCGGGTACATCACGCACCGGTGCGGCTCAAGATGCGCCGCGCACAGCCCAAGCTTCTTGCGGTGGGCGTGCAGCCGCGGACGGTGGCCAGCGCGCAAGCCGCGGAGGCAAGCCCTGCGAGCACCGTGGCAACGGATGCGATTCCGGCGGGTCGGACGCTGCGTGAGCGCATTACGTTTCGCGTCAATGCAGGTGTCAATCTTGAAACCGCAAGCACCTCAGGAACCTTGTTGCGGGGTGGTTACGCGTTAGACGATTCGTATGCAGCATCGCGGCCGTGGATCGTTGGCGATGCGATGCTGGGCAGCAAAGATGTGCTGTTGCCGTCGATGAACGCCTATTTGCTTTCAAGTTTTCAATTCGATGCAAGTCGTTCGAATAATTCGGCATTGCCGACCCCGGTCGATGCCGAAGATCAGCAAGTGCAGATTCGCGCTGGCTACGTTGAATGGGGCCGAGATGATCGGACCACGGGTTTGCGCAACCAGTTGTGGCTGCGCGGTGGTCGGCAGTTTCGGCAAAATGGCGGTGCCATGTTTGCGTATTTTGATGGTGCTACCATCGGTTGGCGTACGCCAAGCGTGCAAGTTACCGGCTTCGTTGGGCAACGCGTTGCGATGTACATCGATTCGTTGCGAGGGGTTTCGTTTGGTGGTGCCGTGCAGGCCGACTTAAAACAATCGCGCGGCTGGCCGGCGACCGTAGCCATGGATTATCAAGGCCTCGCGATCGACGGTGCGCTGCGCTCATTGATCAGCGCCCGCAGTGAAATCACGCTAGGCAAAAAAGCCACGCTGAATGTGCGGGCGCGCGTGGTCGGCACCGACGGAGATTTGGTGTTGGGCCGCCTTGGTGGCCGGCTTAATTACACCGTCAACCGAAAATTGTTGATCGTTGCGGATCTGGAGAATCGTGCCGGTGGTGATCTTGCGTATGATTTGACGGCGCCGTCAGCCGTGGACGTAGTCGATGTAGCGCGGCGGCTTGGCGTTGGGCTTAGCGCTCCGGTGGACGCACTCACCGTCGGCGCTCGCGCTGATTTTCGCGCTGGCGTGCGTGAATATATTGGCTTTGTGCGCGCCGAGCTGCCGCGCGGCGAAGTCGTGCAAGCCGATCGCGTTGGCTTTGTTGAAGTGGGGACCGCAGTGGCAAGCGTCATCGGGGCGCGGACCTGGGCCAATCTGCAATATTTGACTCGGCAACGCAGCCTTGACGACAACGCCAATCTGGTTGGTGGCGGTTTTGCCGACACCTCGGGTGCCGGTATTTCGTCGCTGCATGAACTTGCGGTCGATGCGGTGTGGCGCGGACCTACCGGCAAAAATGGCCGGAAGTGGCGCCTTAGTGGTGGCGGTTTTTATCGAGTTTATTCTGGTCAAACCGCGTACGCACAATTTGAAAATGATGGTCGTGGCGGGGCCCGCGCGGATGCTCAATTCTGGATCAATCGTCAGTGGCACCTGATGTTTGGTGGCGAGTTTGCACAGGCTTCGCCGACGATGAGTCGTGATCTTTCATCCATTACCAGCGTCCGTGTTGGCGCGGAGGCAATGTTTTAATGCGGCTCATGATGGTCATGCTGCGTCGGCCGGGGCGGCCCGCGTTGTTGCACGGCGGGATGCTGGCGCTTGGTTTGTTGATCATTAGCTGTGGCATCAGTGCCTGGGCGCTGCCGGCGTCGGCTGGTGGCCCGGTGGTACAACCTGCCGCAACGCGACGATTCGATCACGACGGGCATAGCGCTGGGGTCGGTAAAAACGGCAAGCCGGCCATGAAATGTGAAAGTTGTCATCGCCAAGATGCCACGGGTGAACCGCAGCTTGTTGGCAAACGCGAACATGCGCGCTGCTTGGAGGGCTGCCATACGTTCACCGCGGATTGCAGCACTATGGCAGCCGGCGTTGGTAAGGTCTGCGCCGTTTGCCATCCCACGTTGAAACCAAGCTGTTTGCCGCCTAACTTGCCGCAGGCTGGCCTTTCGTTCGAAGCCAAATTTACTCATGCACGGCACACCGCGGCTGGCAGTTCGGCCGAGCCACTATGTGCGCGTTGCCATGAAGTGCAAGCTTTTGCCGTCGGTGCACCGGCGATCACAACCACCGCTCACCGAGCGTGTTCGGGTTGCCACGAGCGTGGCGCCAAGCCCTTTATGACGCAATGCTCGGACTGTCACCGCGCGCCACAACGCACACAACCCAAGGCCCCGAATCCTTACGGCCTTGAGCAGTTTGATCATCGTTTGCATATGAATGCGTCGAAGGCCCAAGGCTGTTTGACCTGCCATCAAGGCTTAGCTAGCGCCAGCGAAAATGCATTGCCACGGCCGCAAATGAATAATTGCCAAGCCCAGTGTCACAACGGCAAGACCGCGTTTACGACGACCGGCACGCAATGCACTACATGCCACAAATATAGTGGTGCACTCACCGGTGCTGCGCCGGCCATCGCGCCGGGGGCCGAGCCCGCGTTTTCTCATGCAGTTCATCAAAACCGTGGCGTTGACATGACCGCGTGCGGCAGCTGCCATCAAGTTGAAAGCAACGGCCAGGTCCAAGCGCCCGGCATGAACAAAGACCACAAGCCATGCGCCGACAGTGGTTGCCATGAGCGTGAGTTTTATGCCCGTAGTAACAAGATTTGCACGGTGTGCCATGCCGCCGGCGCACTTGCGATTGTGCCTTGGAAAAAGCCGGCCATGACCACGGTGCGACCAACCCATAACGAATTGCCGAGCCCAATGAATCACGCCGTGCACGTCGCGGCTGCCGGGGCCAACGCTGGCAACGCCGCGTGTTTGAGCTGCCACGGTGACAAATTTACCAACAGCGCGGCCCCGCAAGGCCACGCCGCGTGCGCCACGTGTCATGTGAAGCCAGCCGCAGCCAGCACGCCAACGATGAGCAACTGCAAAGCGTGTCATCAATTGA
>JAGPDK010000633.1 GCA_018057605.1 Kofleriaceae bacterium
CTTCGCGGCGTGATTCGACAGTGGCTGGTCGGCGGTGAGTTGCACATACGGCATGCCGGCACGCAGCGCGCGCGCGCGTTGCCGACCTGCAGCGGTAGAAGTGTCGAGGGCTACCAATACATGCTCAGAACTAGCCAGCGTGATGTGGCGGCGCAGGTGATCTTGTTGGGCTAACAAGCGCGCATCGCCTAGGTCACTTTGGGATGCGGGCAGTTGGACAATTGGCGCGTCGGCACCTACCAGCGCCGCGATCGGTGCGCTGATGAACTTTTCAGGCAGCACGGCGACCACATCGTCGAGTCTGGCGTGGGCGGCTGCGCGTGCGCTGTCGATTCGCGATCTTTGTCCGAATTTCGGACAACTCCAATACTGCGCGATGGCGGGTGCGGTGCCAGGTGTGAGGGTGCGCTCGGCATTGCTAAAAACTGTGGGCAGCTGTGGATTGCCGGTGAAGTCCGTCCACACCCCACCGATTGCAACCTGTTTTGCGATCGCAACGACCGCGCTGCTGCCACGGTCATCGCTCAACATGCCCAGTGAAACATGGTGAACCGTGCCCCCCCAAACCTTTTTGACAGCCGTGAGTTTGGCGACGCCAACCTGGGTGTTGGTCGACGACCGGCCATCGGTGCGTTGGTATTGGTTGACGACCAGCGTATGAAACCGCAAGGAGTGTGGCGGTAGCTGCTGGACATTGAGCAGCGGCGCAACGATGGCGTCGGTCGCTGGGTTGTACGCACCGTCGGTGATCCACACGATATCAATCGGTGACTTGTCGTGGGCCAGCGCAAGCTGCAACTCTTTGGCAGCCAAAGCTGCGGCCGCCGATGGGTCGCTGCCGTTGTTGGCGACCCGCGACCGCAGCGCATTGAGTAAGACGTGCTGGGTCGCGCGATTGTTGCTGCTCCACGCCGGTAAGACCCATGCAGCGTTGCGATCGAAAACCAGCGCTTGCACCTGCGCGGTGGGCGCAATCGCCGCAAGTTGGGTCATGACATGGTCAACCAGCGTGAGCACGGGCGCGCGGCCGATGGCATCCATGCTTTTGGACCCATCAACCACCAGCAACATGCGGCGCGGCGTTGTGACGGCAACGGCCATGGCGTGGACCTCGTTGGGGGTCGGCCACACCACGTTCACCGAATGCGCCATGCAGCCACCTGCGGGTTGTCGGTGATGCACCACGTGGGGTTTGTCGTCGCGAAATCGCAGGGCAATGGCGAGTTCCAACTCCTGGGTTGCTTGACTTGCGGCGGTGGCGGCAAACCTGGCTCGCGCCGATTCGACAGTTTCGCCGCCAAACGTCGTGGCGATCACCGCTGCATCAAGCGCCGCGCTGTCCGTGTGGATCGTCACTGGCGGTCGGAACCCTGGCGTCGTGCCGGGTGGCAAAGTTAGCCGCAGTTCGTGGTCGCGCATGGTAACTGGCGCTTGCCATACAATCTCAACTGTGACTGAGGCGCCGCGGGGTTGTGCGGCTAAGCTAAGCCCAATGGTGGACCAGGTGGTGTCAGCATGAACTGCGTCCAGCACTGCAATATCGGGCCGCAGCTTTTGCCCGGGCCTGATCGCTTGGCTGCCGTCGGCCATTTCGAATTCTTCGGTGATACGCAGCGGCGCGTTGGGTGCGCCAACGCCAACCTTGAAGGCTGTGACACGGGCATCACGTGGCAAGTTGAAGCGGTGCGATGCCGCCGGTGCGGCTGCGTGCGCATTGTCGAAGGTGATGTGGGTGACCCCGGTTGCGATTAAGCCGCGAATGGAAATGTCGATCCAGTGCGGGTTGCTGGCCTTCAGGCGGGAGGGGGGATGCAGACTACGCCGGCCGGTGCCTGCGTGGGCCGCAGCATCCGAGGCGGCCAGGCCGGCCAAAAAAATAACGCACTGCAGCCCGGATCGTTGCATGTGGGCTCAGACACCGACGGCGCGCCGAAGTTGCAAATCTGGGTTGTGCCAATTGCTGGACTCCGCTGGTCCAAGCAGGCGAAACTTGTGCGGTGCGAAGTTCTAACGTTGAGCCACGTCGAAAAATCGGGTTGGTGTTGTCGGGCGGCGGCTCGCGCGGAGCCTATGAAGCTGGAATTATTCAGTACTTACGGGTGGATTTAGCCAAGCGCCTCGGCCGCCATGTGCCCCTCGACATCATTACCGGTACCAGCGTCGGAGCGATCAATGCTTCGTTCCTGGCCGCCACCATGCAAGACCCGCAGTTGCAGGCCATGCGCATCGTGGATGCCTGGCGGCAATTGCGGATTGAACAGATGATCAGCCTCAAGCCGGCCGACTTGCTGCGCAGCGGCCGTTTGTTGCTTGGTGGTGATCCAACGCCTCCGCAACCCGGCAGTTTTCGTTACGGCGGGATTTTGAACACTTCAGGTCTTGAACGGTTCGTGGTGCGGACGATCCCGTGGCGCGGCATCGAACGGTCGTTGCGGTCGGGCGCAATGCATGCGTTATCAGTTTCCACCACCCATGTCGGGACTGGCCACACGGTGGTGTTTTTGTCGAGCCGAGATCCGGTCCCGGTGGAGTGGAGTCGCGACCCTTTTGTGCGGCATCGGGCCGCAAGCATCGGGCCTCGCCATGTGTTGGCATCAGCTGCGATTCCAATTTTGTTTCCTGCCGTCAAAATTGGTGACGAGTATTTTACCGACGGTGGGCTGCGTCAAAACACCCCCATGTCGCCGGCCATTCGCTTGGGTGCCGACAAGCTTCTCGTCATCTCCTTGCGCCATGTGCGCGAGGCTTCGGCGCCGCCCGATCGAGTGCGTGAACGCGAACGCGAAGAGGCCGCACCGAAGCCGCTGTTCATGATGGGCAAAGCGCTCAACGCGTTGATGCTCGACCATACCGATTACGATATTCAACGGATGGAGCGCATCAACGCACTGCTCGACGCTGGCAATCGCGCGCTTGGTGCGCCATTTGAATCGACGATCAATGCTGAATTGCAGAAATTGCGCTCAATGCCGTCGCGCCGCATCGACGCTGTCCACATC
>JAGPDK010000161.1 GCA_018057605.1 Kofleriaceae bacterium
GCCGGCGTTGCGATCCAGCTCGCCATCGCACCGGACACATTGCTCAAGCTGCGGCGGCGTGCCTGCAATATCAAGGACGCTATGTTCAACATAGCGCAACACACTCGACGATGCGCCGCGCACCAACAGTTCATCAAAATAGTCGACGAGTAAGGCCAACAGGACCGGCTCCGGCTGACCTTCAGGTAATAGTTCGTGAACTAACTCCAGCACATAATTGGCGTGGGCAAATGCGCCCACATCGGTGGCTAACGCGTCCCATTGCCGAAGGACTTCCGCTGACGCTGCAACCGCGAGATCAGACGATTTACCGGGCGCAATGGTGAAACGGGCCAAGACAAAACCCGAGGTCGCACCGACAAAACGACGTTTGGAACGTCGCGCACCACGGGCCAGCAGCCCGACACGCCCGCGTTCGCTACTAAACAAATGCAAGACTAGGTCGGCATCTCGATATGGCAACGCGCGCAACAGCACACCAGTCACCGTGGTTGCCGAACTGGACGAATCAGCGTTATCCAACGAACGTCGTCGGAGTCGATAGCTGCTGCGTCATGCCATCACCGCCGGCGCCCGGACGTCGCATCAAGTACGACAACGTCAGCGTGGCAGCGATGAGCAGAATAATCACCGCAAGCGTCAACCCACCTTGGCGACCACGGTCGTCATTTTCAAGCAAGATGGCAGGAATCAAGGATCGGCGCGGAGCCTTGGCATCGTCGCGATCGGCCGCGAGGTCACGTTCGGCCGATTCTGGATCTGCGTCATCAATGACCAACGTTGGCACCAACGGCAGCATTGGCGCGGTCATGGCAGGTCGGGTCCACGGAATGGACCGCGCCGGCATTTTGGGAACCCAAACGTCCTGGTTCGCTACGACGGAGACAACCGTATCTGAGTCAACCGCAACATCGTATTTGGACAGTTCGTGGCCGACGTGACCAACGATGACTTCGATACGGTGCGGGACGCTGGCGATGGCGGCGACGCCGTCTGGGTCCAACGCAACGGGTACGGCCTGAGCGACACCACTCGAAACATCGGCGACCATGACCTGCTGCACCACTGCATCGGCATCGGCATCGGCAAGGGTTGCGCTGGTGGCTGCCGCCACCTCGAATTCCGCCGCGACCGCGACGGTGTCGGGTACCACAATGCTGGCTTGCGCCGCCAACAATTCACGTTTGGTGGCCTTCTTCTTGCGCGGTGCCCGGGCTTGTTTTTTCTCGACGCCACGCTTGGCGACGGTGGCGTCCGCCACCACGGCAACGGCGAGCGCTGCAACGTCGACCATAGGCATCGCTGCGGACCCAGTAGCCAGCAGCGGTTCGATGACATGGGCCGAGGCTTCGAGCGCTGGAACGCTCAAACGTGCCGTCACCACGGATTCGACCGATGACGCGACCGATGACGCGATAGTGGATACGCCTGCCACGTCGAGGGCTTCCGCTGGCAGCGCGCCCAAGAGCGCGGGTGCAACGCCCAAGACGTTAGGTAATTCACGCTTGGGGTTTGCCTGGCTACGCAACGTCGGCGCCGGCTTGGCCGCCGCCATGGGTGCGAGTTCGGCCATGGAGTCAACCAAGGCGCGTGCAGCAGCAGTGGGGACCGACGCGGTATTTAAGCCGCATGCCGAGTAGCGCAACAATGCTTCTTGTTCATCCAACCCGACCGCACGAGCGAAACTGCGTACGAAGCCTTTTACAAAAACTTCAGCTGGCAAACCTTCGTGGCTACCGGCTTCGAGCCGATCCAACGTTCGAGTTGGTATCTTGGTAACGCGCGCAATATCTTCAATAGAAAGATTTTTGATCTGTCTACCCGCTGCAAGCCAGCGAGCGAGACTGATTCGCGCCGCTGAAGCAACTTGCGCCGGCTCAGGCCGTGGAACATTTGTTGTTGTTTTGCCCATTTGGTTGGTTCCCATTTGGTTGGCCCCCATTAGATTCATCGGATTCATGGGGTGGTACTCCCGCTCACTGGGCCAGCGGCATGCCCGGTGGCGTTTGCCGCGTTCGCAGCTAGATCCATCGTTCGGCACTGCACAGCAATGCAGCTCTTTGGCGACAACTTCAAACAAGCGGCCTTCGCTTGTTTGGCGTCATCGAGGAGTCCTTGTTGGGTACGCACTTTCATCAGATAAAGCCGCGCTTCTTGAGAATTGCAACGTTGCGATTCGTCTGGGTTTTCATCAGCTTCGATTACCCGCGCGAATAGCTCGGCCGCTTTTTCCCACTCTTCCCGTAAGAAGTAAACCCGTCCCAGCCGATAACTCGCAACGCACATTCCGGGCTGGAACTGAATCGCCGTCAGCAGCTCCTTGGCAGCACTTACGGCATCACCCTTTTTAAAATACGACCAGCCTAGGTGAGATCTGGTAAGACCTGGATTTATTAAGCGAATCGGGTTTTCGAAGGCCTTGGAAAGGTAGGTCACAGCAGCATCGGGATCTTCTTGCAGATTGGCGACCACACCGCGGTTTGACCATGCTTCAGCGTAATCCGGAGCGAGCTTAGTTGCAGCTTCGAAATCGCGTGCCGCTTTGCGCAAAAATTCATCTTGATCGCGGGTCATGGCTTCGCCATCCAACCCAGTCAAACATCCATCAATTTCCAATAGTCGCTGGGTATCCGATGCATGAACCAACGCTACCAGGCCGCGTACTAAATACGCTTCTTCATTTTGAGGATTGAGCGCGATGGCTCGATTGGCCTCATTTTCAGCGTTTTCTAGATCGTGTTTGTTAACGAAATCTTTGGCCAGGTCGAGCCGCGTATTACTTTTGGTGGTGTCGACATGGCGACCTGGGCACGCCATTAGCAACGCGACCGCGCCGCCGACCACCAAGGAGTGCCCGACTTGTTTCACAATTGTAACGAATTGATTACGCAACGCGGCGGACGCTACCCCGGGCATGTGGATAGGTCAATCCCGGGATCACCAGCCTGAATGCTTCAATATCTGCTTACATGCCACCTTATGTTAACTCCAACCTCGGGAATCATCGCCACACGCACGGGCGCCCTGTATAGCGAATCATTTTGTCCCGCTGCGCCTCGGGGCGTCGTGTTGATCACCCACGGCTACGCCGAACATTGCGGGCGCTACCACGAACTCGCCAATATATTGGTTGGGGCTGGCTGGGCAGTGCAAACGTATGATGTGCGTGGCCACGGCAAGTCACCTGGCCCGCGCGGTTACATCGATCGATTCGCCACCTACATCGGCGATTTCGAAGCCGCCAAGGCTCAAGCGCGAACGCTATGTCCGAGTGGCCCACTCGTGGTGCTTGGCCACTCGAACGGTGGGCTCATCACGCTCGCGGCCTTGGTTGGAGGCGCTAAAGCCGATGCCGCAGTGATCTCGTCGCCATTTTTAGGGCTCAAACTCGCCGTGTCGCCGATCAAGCGGCTGCTTGGGCGGATTGCCAGTGTGGTCTATCCTGGCCTGACGCTGCCGGCCCCGCTCGATGTCGCAGCGCTCACATCCGATCCAGCCAAGCAGCAAGCCAGGCGCAGCGATGCGTTGTGTTTCGATATCGCGACGGCACGTTGGTTCACCGAGGCCGCAAATGCCCAACGCAGCGTCGCGCAGGGTATCGAAACCTTGACGATGCCAAGTCTGTGGCTCATTGGCGGCGCTGACAAAATCGCCGACGCCGACGCCAGCGTACGCATCGCCAAGCGCGCCCCGCAGGCAACGGTGCATCGTTTGGCCGGCATGCAACACGAGGTGTTCAATGAAACCGATCGAGCCGGCGTGTTCACCACGACGACTGAGTACCTAAAGTCGATATGATGAGTTAGCCAGGCAGGGCAACCCGCTTATCGATATACTCAACAATTAAAAATACTTACAAGGACAAGCGGCATCACACTGAAGCGTTTTCACTTGACGTCGAGTATGGGTATCGACTACCACGACGACCATGACTAGCGCGCAAGAACGTAAAGCTCACGATCGCCAAACTCGACGTCGCAGCATTCAAAGTGCCGCACGCACCGTATTTGCCGAACGTGGCTACGCTGGGGCTTCCATCGAACAAATTGCCCGCGCGTCGCAACTGTCGGTAGGCGCGATTTACTTATACTTCCGATCGAAGGAGGACTTGTACGCATCGCTGATTGAAGACGCACTCACGGTTTTTGATGTTGAATTTACCCAAATGCGCAGCTCGACTGAGGTCGCGTTGCGCTTACCCAAAGCCTGGGCCGCGTTGCTTAGCTGGGCTAGCCGCGACGCCGAAGGGCCACGGGTGTTACGATTGCTAGCGCAACCCAATGTACGCGCGCACCTGTCAGATGACGTCGCAGCGATCGCTGCGACACAACTCGATAAACTGCAACAACACTTTGCCGCTGTCATTGCCGACGGCAACGAGGCAGGCATCTACCGCGACGCCCAACCTGCAATATTTGCGACGCTGGTGTGGTCGCTGTTTCTAGGGGTGCTGGACTCGGTCCAGATCGAACAAAACTTGGCGCAAGGCTCTGCGGACTTGCTAACTGAACGTGGCAGCCAGGCATTACTCGCACTTGAAGCGGCACTTGGGTTGCCTCGCGCGGCCGCCCGCGTCGTCGCATAATGCGGCGCGCTTCGCAGCGGTGAATATGGTAGTGGTAACCGCATGAGTCTTGTTGCAAAAAACATCGGATTTATCGGCGCTGGTAATATGGCCGAAGCACACGTGCGCGGGTTGGTGAGTGGCAAGCACATAGCCGCGAGCAACGTGCTGGTGTCAGGGCCACGCGCCGAACGGTTAACCGAGCTGGCCGAAAAATACCAAGTGCGGACAACCACCGATAACCAAGCGGTCGCGGCGTCGGTCGATGTCTTGGTGCTGGCGGTCAAACCACAGATCATGGACCGCGTCGTGCGCCAAATTGCTGACCATTTGGCGGGCACCGCACTGGTAATTTCAATTGCCGCGGGGATCGATACCGCAACGCTTGAAGCCGGCCTGCGCGACGGCGTTCGCGTGGTGCGGGCAATGCCAAACACCCCTGCCCTGGTTGGCGCCGCAGCGACGGCGGTGTCACCCGGGCGCAACGCCACCAGCGAGGATCTCGCCATTGCCAAAGCGATCTTCGATGCCGTCGGCATTACCGTCGTGCTTGAAGAATCGCAACTCGACGCGGTCACCGGGCTGTCGGGTTCTGGGCCAGCGTACATTTTTCTGATCCTGGAAGCGTTGGCGGACGCCGGCGTCAAAGTGGGCCTGTCGCGGCGCAACGCCCAACGCCTCGCCGCGCAAACCGTGATGGGCTCAGCTAAATTATTGCTTGATACCGACGAGCATCCCGGCAAACTCAAAGATATGGTGACCTCCCCTGGCGGCACCGCCATCGCCGGCCTGCACACCTTGGAGCAAGGTGGGCTGCGCACCACGTTGATTAACGCCGTGGAAACCGCAACCAACCGAGCCAAAGAGCTTGGGCGTGGCGGCAAATAGCCCCCATCGTGGCCGTCCTGTTAGAGATATTGGTGATGCCGCGGGCATCACGCGCCCGGGTCGGCCCGATCCACGACGGCCGCCTCAAAGTATTTGTGACCGCGCCTGCGGTGGAAGGTGCCGCCAATGCCGCGGTAATCGAAGCTGTCGCCAAAGCATTTGCGATTAAGCCCCACGCGATCCGCATTAAAACGGGCCTAGCATCACGCCGCAAAACCCTGATGCTCGACGATGTTACGGCGGCCGATGTCGCGGCGCGGTTGGCCAGTTTCAGCTGACACCGCAGTGCGTGCGCAGGCTGAGGGATGTTGAGACTTGGTAGCCTACTACAGCGGCAATACCGCGACGTCGGTGGCAGTCACATGTGCAGGCCAACCTGCGGCTTTGAACCAAGGATCAAAACCGATAGACCGTAATGCCTTCAGCATAGGCGCGGCGGCTTTTTGCGGTTCGCCTGCGCTGCGATCATAAGAAACGTACAGTGCTTCGTGATCGAGGTCTACGCCTACTTGATATACAGACGCCACGCCCTGCAACGCCATGCGTGCAGTAGTTGGGCAGGTCTCGGCGCAATCCATATGCAACGCCTTGAGGGTTAGGTAGCCTAACGTTACCGGTTGCGTTCGCAACACCGGGGGCACCGACGCCGGCGTGCCTATCGCCGATCCACTCGACGGTGGAGATTGCCGCCCCGGTGACCCATCGCAACCGGCAACCACCCACGCGACTACCACCCACCTACGCCAAGCCGTCGCGCGGGTGCGCCGGTGGTTACCAGCAACGGCTATCGCATGTTCCTTGCCCATGGTGCGCGAGGTACGGTGACCGATCTAAACTAGCGATGCCGACGCCGATGCGACGTTGGCGGTGCAACGGCGCCAGGCAACGCTTCAACCGGCGGTAAGCCCAGCGTTGCTGGCAACTTTTCATCGATCAATGCCGCGACTCGCCATGCCTCAGAAACCGGCACGATCTTGCCTTTGATCCTAGTCAAAATTTCCGTCGCAAGTTGTTTGTCCGCGGCTGTCACGGCTTTGCGGGACACCAACGCTTCGACGTAAATCAACTCAATGCGCGGGGTTGCCGCCTGAGCTTCTTTCGCCATCGGTTCAATGAGTGACAACGCCAGATCGGCTTCGCCGCGACGCAGCTTGAGTTGCGCACTGGTTGCACGGGCCGGGAAGTAGCCGGAGTTTAGCTTCAAGCCATCATCGAGTTGTTTGCTAGCTCCATCCAGATCGTTTTCGGAAATCAACAACTCGGCCAAGACCGTATGGCTGCGATATGCCATTGGGTGCGGCGATTCATCAGAGATATCTTTGAGCGACAACGTGAGTTGCTGTTTGGCTTCGGCCAACCACTCTTTATTGTTGGTGGCCAGCCCGGTTTGGTACAGCGCCACGCCGAGCGCATAGCGGCCCAATTTGGTTGCAACCTTACGGGCCAAGCGCTCCAGCGCTTCGCTTGCGTCATCGCGCGGTTTACCAGTTGCACTCAGCATGATCGCTTGTTCGCGCAAGATTTTGAGCTCATTATCGTCGGGCGATTTTTTCAACAACTCGTCCGCATCGGTCACGACGGTGGCCGCCGACTTGGTATCTTCCAAATCGAGCAACGCGTAAAGGTGCAACACTTTCGCCCGTGCGCCTTCAAGTTTGTCGGTGATCTCAAGCGCTGCCGCAGGCAACCCGGAAGCCACCAGCAAACCCGCGTCGACCAATTGCGCCAGCGGATCATCTTCGGGCTTGGCTTTACCGTACCAAGCAATTGCTCCTCGGGTTTTGGCCGCAGCCGCCAACTTCCCACGCGAAAGCTCAAGCCAGGCAACCCGCGCCAAAAAGCGCGGCTCGGTAATGCCCTGGGCTTTCGCCAATGCTTCATAGGCCCGCGGATAATCCTCTTGCGCAATTTGAGCGAACGCGGTGGCGAGTTCACGATATGCGGCGACGCGCGAACCCAACTGCTTGTCGAGGCTCACGTTGATATCATCGAGCGCGGCGCTGACATCAACGCGCGCTTCAGCGCGCGCCAACGTCCGTCCAACAATTGCCAGCGGATGATCGTCGCGCAAGACAAGCGCACGTTCATACTGGGCCATGCCCAAATCAAACGCGCCGTCGTCGATAAGCAGGTCGCCAAAATCAATCATGGCCACCGCAAGCCCATTGGTGCCATCGGCAGCTTGCTTGAACGAATTCCTGGCGTTTTTGCGTTGCCCGGCAGCCAACTGGGCCCGGCCACGTAGCCATCGCGCCAGCCGCGCATGAGCGGAATCGTCGTCGTGAGTCTTAAGGAAACCATCGAGTAAATCGGTAACATTGGTCAGCGTTTTGTCCGGTGAGTCGATACGGCCCAACCGTGCCAATTCGTACGCTGCGCGGCCGATGGTCAGCTCCGCAGAGCCAACATCTTTGTCCGATTTAATGCCGCGCTGCGCGGCGCGAATAGCTTCATCGACGCGGCCAACGTCGGCACCGTATAGCAGTGCCTCCAGGCCGGCGGTCTCAGCCACCAGTGCAAACGTCAACGTGTTGTCATTGTCTTTATCGAGGGCTTTGCTCAGACTTCCAAGGCTAGTTTCCAAGCCAATGTAATCACCAAACTTCGCTTGCTCGCGACTTTCGTGCTGCAGCTTGGCCACCGCTTCCGCGCGTTTTTGTTTGGCCCAAAAATACCAAGCGGTGCCGCCGCCCATGCTGGCAAACATCAAAGCGAACAATAAAATGAAGGCACGCCGCGCCGAGCGGCCCCAGGTTCGGTCGGGCCGTAAGTCATACGTCACGTCGGGCACCCGTGCACCACCAACATCGAGCAAGCCACCCGTGAGCAAGTCGTTAATGTAGTTCTCACCCACCGCGGCCGAATTACGTAGCGACGCCTGCGCGGCATTTTGCTGCTTGACCGCCATCACACGTGGGCGCACGCCTTCTGCCACCACAGGCGCAGGTCGAGGTGTTGAACGTGGCGCTGGTCGGGGTGCAGGCGGTGCCGGTGCCGGTGCCGGTGCCGGTGCCGGTGCCGGTGCAAATACCGGGGCCGGCCGGGGTGCAGCCATCGGTGGCGGCCCTGACAAGTCCGTTGCATCGCCCTGCATCGGCTGATTTGATGAAATGTTAATCACCGCGCGTTGCCCGCCGCTATAGCCAGCCGATGCACTCGCTGCCGGCTCACCGCGTGGCACAATTGCGGTGGGAATCGGCGGCGGCGGATCGAGCGGAGCGTTGGCACGCGCACGCTTGAGTAGTGCTAACACGCTTGGACTGGTTGGATCCAAATTTTGGGCATGCTGCAGCACGGGCATCGCGCGCTCGTAGTCCGAGCGCCGCATCAGGACTTCGCCTAACAATGCGAACGCGCCGCGATGGCCACGCTCTACTTTGACGATCTTGAGCAACTCGCCTTGGGCATCTTTCCACTGATGCAAATCGGCATGGGCACGTGCCACGGCGAATCTGCCATCAATGGAGTCAGGTGCGGCAGCTAAGCCAACATTGCCCACAGCGACGGCATCGCGTGGTCTTCCCAGGGCAAGATACGCGTTGGTCAATTCGATGAACGCTTGCGACCCGGGGTCACGACGAACGCGTTCGATGAGTTCTTCAATTTCTAGTGCCGAGGGGGCCATAGCGGGCTCGTTTGGCTAAAAGGTGACAGCCGGATTATTGCACAGATGGGCATGCGCCGCGCGCAGCGAATTGACGTTGCGGGCATGAGCCCGACGCCGTGAAGGTCACGCCATCGCAACCACAGTACTGCGCGATGTCCATCGTGCAGGCACGATTTGGCTCAACGCATACGGCTTGCCCGGCGGTGCAACCGCCTTCGCAAACCCCGGACTGACAATCTGCTGGTTGATTGCAGACCGCGCCAGCGGCAGCGCCAGCATGCCCCGGTTGCGGTGCATGCCCCGGTTGCGGTGCACCGAGATCGCCGGGTTGACCAAGCGGCGCGGTCGGTTGGTGAACCGGTGGTGGTTGCGGCGCAACCGAAACCGGACAACCAGCCGACAGCAATAGAAACCCAAACAACAACGCGGCATAGCGCGCAGGAAATACCATGGCCCAACTGTAACTAACTTTGCGTGCCAACGCCGGGCTCCGAGCCGGTTAAATGTATGCCACGGTCACAACGCGATCCACAGCAATTGCACAGGATTGCCGGCGGCGGCGGCACTCTGCAACGGACGCCTATGCTAGCGTGGTTGCATGGGCAACAGCTTCGGCAGATTGTTCCGACTCACCACCTTTGGCGAGTCGCATGGTGCCGGGCTTGGTGCGATTGTCGATGGTTGTCCAGCTGGGCTGGTAGTGACCCAAGCGCTGATTCAGCAGGCGTTGGACCGACGACGACCAGGGCAAAGCGCCTTGGTGAGCCAACGCCAAGAATCGGACGAAATTGAAATTTTGTCCGGCGTTGAAAACGACCTGACGCTTGGCACGCCCATTGGCTTATTGGTACGCAATCGCGATGCGAAGGCCCGCGATTATCAAGCCGTGGCTCAAGCGTATAGGCCGTCGCACGCCGACTACACCTATCAAGCGAAATTTGGCATTAGCGCCAGTTCCGGTGGTGGCCGTGCCAGTGCCCGCGAAACCGTAAGCCGCGTCGCCGGTGGCGCGATCGCCGAGCAAGTGCTGCAACGTTTCGGCGTCGAAATCGTGGCCTGGGTGGCCCAGGTTGGCAGCGTCGGCAGTAACGTCGATGCTGCGACCGTGTCGCGGATTGCGGTCGATGCAACCGCCGTGCGCTGTCCCGACCTCGGTGCCGCCAGTGCCATGACCGAACTCATCGAGGCTACGCGCAAGGCTGGCGATTCGGTCGGCGGTATCATCTGCGTCGTGGCCCGTGGCATTCCGGCCGGTTGGGGTGAACCCGTATTTGACAAACTCGACGCTGATCTAGCCAAAGCCATGTTGAGCATTCCTGCCGTTAAGGGATTTGAAATCGGTTCTG
>JAGPDK010000634.1 GCA_018057605.1 Kofleriaceae bacterium
CGGCTGCATCGGCCGCCTTGCGCGCTCGCTTGTACAGCTCACTGCGGCGCGTAGTGTTTTTGGTGGTGCCTTCGGCGGTTGCCTTCGTTGCCATTGGGCCGTGGATTGTGGGGCTGCTCTTTCAAACTGGCGAGTTCAAATGGGAAAGCACGCGGATGGTGTGGATCATTTTGGCCGGCACGGCGGTCGGGTTAACCGCCAATACCCAGGGTCGGCTGTTGGCTTCGGCGCTGTATGCATTAGGTGATACCAAGTCGCCATTATGGGCCGCGCTTACCCGCATGTTGATCACGTTTGTTGCAGGTTGGGCGTTGGTCTTTCCGATTCGGGAAGCTGCGGGCTATGCGTCGGTGTGGGGTGCGTTCGGGCTCACGGCGTCGGCAGGTGTTGCGGCATGGGTTGAATTTGAGATGCTGCGTCGGCAGCTGGCCAAGCGCATTGATCAGGTGCCGATTCCGTACCGCTTCGTCGCGGTCACCTCTATCGTCGCCGTAATCGCTGGCGGCGCGGCATTTGGCGTTGGCCGGTTGCTGCAAGCGCACATGCACTTGTCGCTTGCCGCGTTGTTGACGATTGCGTTGTATGGCGCGAGCTATCTTGGCGGCTGTGTGCTGTTGAGAATTCCTGAAACTCGCGGCTTGCTACGTCGGCTGCTACGAAAGTAACCCGACCCACGCTGCGAGGGCCGGCGATTATGCGCTACACTGACGGTATGAACGTGCGCGTGGTGTCCTATAACATCCACAAATGTATCGGCACTGACGGCGCTTATCATCCTGAGCGCACCGCGGAAACGCTGGCGCATTTTAATCCCGACGTGTTGTTGCTGCAAGAAGTTGATGAAGGCGCAACGCGCTCCAAAGGCGACCGGCAAGTTGATCGCCTCGGCGATTTGTTAGGCTTCGCGCATCGGACATTCGCGGTGAATGTTCACCTGCGTTCGGGTGGTGGTTATGGCAATGCAATCTTGAGTCGCTGGCCGATCATCGCCGATCGCAATATCGATTTGACGACGCGGCTCAAGAAACGCCGTAGCGTGCTGCATGCACATTTGCAACTGCCTGACGGCTCGGTGCAAAGCGACCTACACGTGTTCAACATGCACTTGGGCCTTGCGCAATATGAACGCAAGTTGCAGTTGGCCATGTTCCTCGGTTCGGACTCGCTGACCAACATTGCCACCACGATTCCCGTCGTGGTCGGTGGCGACTTCAATGATGTTTGGGGGAATTTGCACAAGCGCTTAGAGCCCGAAGGGTTTCGGCGCGCGGCTAAGCCACCTCGGACGTTTCCAGCGCGGTTGCCGCTCCGGTCGCTCGATAGCGTGTACGTCCGCGGCGCTGCGGAATTAGCCCAAATATTTCGGGGCGACCAAGCATCGGCGCGCGTTGCAAGCGATCATCGGCCGTTGGTGGCGGATCTGGTGTTGCGTACTCCGTAACCCACGGTTGCGAATCTGCTTATTCTACCGGCGGAACTTCATTGATGCCGGCCGCCGCCATCGTGACGTGCTCCCACTGCCCAACCACGGCCGACCCAGCTTTGAGTGGTATAGCGATCGCTTTGAGTTCGGTGCCGTCCCACTGCAAGCGAAACAAACCGGTGCTGCCACTAGCCACGGTTTCTTGCGCTAGAAGAATGTCGCCGACCATCGGGCGCATATTTTCGGCGGTGGCGCCGAGCAGTCGGCTAGTACCGAAGTTGACGCCGAAGAAGTTTTCCTTGGGTGTAATCAGATCAATATCTTCGATTGCGACGCCCAGCGTATACGTTTGAAATGTTCCGTCGGGCGCGAATGCGTAGAGTAGCCCTTGGCCTTCGGCACCGGCGATAATCTTGCCCGCGAGTGGGCCGTAACGCACCGGCACATTGGGGACTGTAATCATCCCTTCGAGATGCACGCCGACCGCAGCTAGGCGGGTGGCATCGCCGGTTTTGCTGACGCGCCAGACCTCGCCGGTGGTGGTTACCACGATGAGATCGCCGCCGTAGATGCCGGTGCGATCTATGTATAACGAGCCGCGCATCAGCCCGTTGCCAACGCCCGGCAACGTGACCCACGGGTTGTCGATGGTCGCACCGTCGGCTGCGATCCGCACGATCTCCCCGTCGAGGCCGTTGCCGGTAAACAAGGTGCCGGCTGGTACGCCGGCCGGATTGCCGTTGCGTGCGGTTGCGATTTTTACTTCGTCGGTTAGGCCGCTATAGGAAGAAAATGCTTGATGCGTGCCGTCAAATTCGATGCGTTCAAAGTTGTTAGGCACGCCGCCGGTGCCGTAGTTTACCGACATCACTAAGGACTTAGTTGGCTCATGATAGTCGATGCCGATCGGCGTGGTGAATGCGGTTGAAATGGCGGTCAGCAAGATCTCTGGCGGCGGACCGTCGTTGCGCGGATCGACACTATTAGGCACGCCGTCACCGTCCCAGTCATCGTTGCCTTCATCGCGGTCGTTGATGCCGTCATTGTCGCTGTCAGCGTCGAGGTAGTCGGGCGTGCCGTCGCCATCCGTGTCGCGCGGGCCACCAGGTACGTGCGCGCCTTCGTCGGAATCGAGCAGGCCGTCGCCATCGGAGTCGGCCAAGGCGCTATCCCCGGTTATTAATGCATCGCCATTGTTGGCATCGGATGCGTTGCTGCTTGGGTGCGCGCCACAGGCTGCCGCAGTGACGGTTAATAGTGCAATCGTCCAGCGTCCACGGTTGCTCGCCATGCGGCATGATCGCATGTTGCTGCTGAATGTCACTTCAATTGATCAGTGACTTGCATCAAAAGCCACCAGCACTGGGGTCGTGACACGACAGGTGCCGCGGGCAAACGTGGCGGAGCCAAGTACCTCGGCCGAGGCGTTTGCTGGCAGCGCAACATCGAGGTCGTCGCCGTAGTTGAAGTGTTGGTTGGCCAATGGCCCCAACAGCGGATGTGGGCCTGCCGCGAATTGCACGCTATAGCTACCACCCCGGTTGTTGTCGGTGGTTACA